>NZ_JACNAC010000116.1:0-364 GCF_017349775.1 Pseudomonas sp. GW460-12-10-14-TSB1 | reverse complement strand
CGTGGCCTTCTCCACCGACGAGCAGCCGCGCGCCGGCACCACCGCCGAATCCCTGGGCAAGCTCAAGCCGGCCTTCAAGAAAGACGGCACGGTCACCGCCGGCAACGCCTCGTCGCTGAACGACGGCGCCGCCGCGGTGATCCTGATGAGTGCCGCCAAGGCCAAGGCCCTGGGCCTGCCGGTACTGGCGAAGATCGCCGCCTACGCCAACGCCGGGGTCGATCCGGCGATCATGGGCATCGGCCCGGTATCGGCCACCCGCCGCTGCCTGGACAAGGCCGGCTGGTCCCTGGAGCAGCTGGACCTGATCGAAGCCAACGAAGCCTTCGCCGCCCAGTCGCTGTCGGTGGGCAAGGAGCTGGGC
>NZ_JACNAC010000115.1:0-364 GCF_017349775.1 Pseudomonas sp. GW460-12-10-14-TSB1 | reverse complement strand
ACCCAGCTCTTTGCCCACCGACAGCGACTGGGCGGCGAAGGCTTCGTTGGCTTCGATCAGGTCCAGTTGCTCCAGGGACCAGCCGGCCTTGTCCAGGCAGCGGCGGGTGGCCGATACCGGGCCGATGCCCATGATCGCCGGGTCGACCCCAGCGTTGGCGTAGGCAGCGATCTTCGCCAGCACCGGCAGGCCCAGGGCCTTGGCCTTGGCGGCGCTCATCAGGATCACCGCGGCGGCGCCGTCGTTCAGCGACGAGGCGTTGCCGGCGGTGACCGTGCCGTCTTTCTTGAAGGCTGGCTTGAGCTTGCCCAGGGATTCGGCGGTGGTGCCGGCGCGCGGCTGTTCGTCGGTGGCGAAGGCAATT
>NZ_JACNAC010000114.1:0-446 GCF_017349775.1 Pseudomonas sp. GW460-12-10-14-TSB1 | reverse complement strand
CAGAACCCGGCGCGCCAGGCCGCGATCAAGGCCGGCCTGCCCCACGCCGTGCCGGCGCTGACCCTGAACAAGGTCTGCGGCTCCGGCCTCAAGGCCCTGCACCTGGGCGCCCAGGCGATCCGCTGCGGCGACGCCGAGGTGATCATCGCCGGCGGCCAGGAAAACATGAGCCTGGCCAACTACGTGCTGCCCGGCGCCCGCACCGGCCTGCGCATGGGCCACAGCCAGATCGTCGACACCATGATCAGCGATGGCCTGTGGGATGCCTTCAACGACTACCACATGGGCATCACCGCCGAGAACCTGGTGGACAAATACGGCATCAGCCGCGAAGCCCAGGACGCCTTTGCCGCCGCCTCGCAGCAGAAGGCCGTGGCCGCCATCGAGGGCGGGCGTTTCGTCGATGAGATCACCCCGATCCTGATTCCCCAGCGCAAGGGCGACCC
>NZ_JACNAC010000113.1:0-5538 GCF_017349775.1 Pseudomonas sp. GW460-12-10-14-TSB1 | reverse complement strand
CTGAGTTCGGGATGGGATCAGGTGGTTCCAATGCTCTATGGTCGTCAAGAAATTCGGTGTGCCAACTCGTCTTTCGACGCTTCGGCAAATTGGGTATGTAATAGCTTTGTGTGTTCGCAAACTTTCGGTTCGTTTCGTCTTCACACACCGCAACTTGCTTCTAAGCAAATTGCTTGGGTGTTATATGGTCAAGCCTCACGGGCAATTAGTATTGGTTAGCTCAACGCCTCACAGCGCTTACACACCCAACCTATCAACGTCGTAGTCTTCGACGGCCCTTTAGGGAACTCAAGGTTCCAGTGAGATCTCATCTTGAGGCAAGTTTCCCGCTTAGATGCTTTCAGCGGTTATCTTTTCCGAACATAGCTACCCGGCAATGCCACTGGCGTGACAACCGGAACACCAGAGGTTCGTCCACTCCGGTCCTCTCGTACTAGGAGCAGCCCCTCTCAAATCTCAAACGTCCACGGCAGATAGGGACCGAACTGTCTCACGACGTTCTAAACCCAGCTCGCGTACCACTTTAAATGGCGAACAGCCATACCCTTGGGACCGGCTTCAGCCCCAGGATGTGATGAGCCGACATCGAGGTGCCAAACACCGCCGTCGATATGAACTCTTGGGCGGTATCAGCCTGTTATCCCCGGAGTACCTTTTATCCGTTGAGCGATGGCCCTTCCATACAGAACCACCGGATCACTAAGACCTACTTTCGTACCTGCTCGACGTGTCTGTCTCGCAGTCAAGCGCGCTTTTGCCTTTATACTCTACGACCGATTTCCGACCGGTCTGAGCGCACCTTCGTACTCCTCCGTTACTCTTTAGGAGGAGACCGCCCCAGTCAAACTACCCACCATACACTGTCCTCGATCCGGATAACGGACCTGAGTTAGAACCTCAAAGTTGCCAGGGTGGTATTTCAAGGATGGCTCCACGCGAACTGGCGTCCACGCTTCAAAGCCTCCCACCTATCCTACACAAGCAAATTCAAAGTCCAGTGCAAAGCTATAGTAAAGGTTCACGGGGTCTTTCCGTCTAGCCGCGGATACACTGCATCTTCACAGCGATTTCAATTTCACTGAGTCTCGGGTGGAGACAGCGCCGCCATCGTTACGCCATTCGTGCAGGTCGGAACTTACCCGACAAGGAATTTCGCTACCTTAGGACCGTTATAGTTACGGCCGCCGTTTACCGGGGCTTCGATCAAGAGCTTCGCGTTAGCTAACCCCATCAATTAACCTTCCGGCACCGGGCAGGCGTCACACCCTATACGTCCACTTTCGTGTTTGCAGAGTGCTGTGTTTTTAATAAACAGTCGCAGCGGCCTGGTATCTTCGACCGGCATGGGCTTACGGAGCAAGTCCTTCACCCTCACCGGCGCACCTTCTCCCGAAGTTACGGTGCCATTTTGCCTAGTTCCTTCACCCGAGTTCTCTCAAGCGCCTTGGTATTCTCTACCCAACCACCTGTGTCGGTTTGGGGTACGGTTCCTAGTTATCTGAAGCTTAGAAGCTTTTCTTGGAAGCATGGCATCAACCACTTCGTCACCTAAAAGGTAACTCGTCATCAGCTCTCGGCCTTAGAATCCCGGATTTACCTAAGATTCCAGCCTACCACCTTAAACTTGGACAACCAACGCCAAGCTGGCCTAGCCTTCTCCGTCCCTCCATCGCAATAACTAGAAGTACAGGAATATTAACCTGTTTTCCATCGACTACGCTTTTCAGCCTCGCCTTAGGGACCGACTAACCCTGCGTCGATTAACGTTGCGCAGGAAACCTTGGTCTTTCGGCGTGGGTGTTTTTCACACCCATTGTCGTTACTCATGTCAGCATTCGCACTTCTGATACCTCCAGCAAGCTTCTCAACTCACCTTCACAGGCTTACAGAACGCTCCTCTACCGCATCACTTACGTGATACCCGTAGCTTCGGTGTATGGTTTGAGCCCCGTTACATCTTCCGCGCAGGCCGACTCGACTAGTGAGCTATTACGCTTTCTTTAAAGGGTGGCTGCTTCTAAGCCAACCTCCTAGCTGTCTAAGCCTTCCCACATCGTTTCCCACTTAACCATAACTTTGGGACCTTAGCTGACGGTCTGGGTTGTTTCCCTTTTCACGACGGACGTTAGCACCCGCCGTGTGTCTCCCATGCTCGGCACTTGTAGGTATTCGGAGTTTGCATCGGTTTGGTAAGTCGGGATGACCCCCTAGCCGAAACAGTGCTCTACCCCCTACAGTGATACATGAGGCGCTACCTAAATAGCTTTCGAGGAGAACCAGCTATCTCCGAGCTTGATTAGCCTTTCACTCCGATCCACAGGTCATCCGCTAACTTTTCAACGGTAGTCGGTTCGGTCCTCCAGTCAGTGTTACCTAACCTTCAACCTGCCCATGGATAGATCGCCCGGTTTCGGGTCTATACCCAGCGACTAAACGCCCTATTAAGACTCGCTTTCGCTACGCCTCCCCTATTCGGTTAAGCTCGCCACTGAATATAAGTCGCTGACCCATTATACAAAAGGTACGCAGTCACAGAACAAAGTCTGCTCCCACTGCTTGTACGCATACGGTTTCAGGATCTATTTCACTCCCCTCTCCGGGGTTCTTTTCGCCTTTCCCTCACGGTACTAGTTCACTATCGGTCAGTCAGTAGTATTTAGCCTTGGAGGATGGTCCCCCCATATTCAGACAAAGTTTCTCGTGCTCCGTCCTACTCGATTTCATGACTAAGAGACTTTCGCGTACAGGGCTATCACCCACTATGGCCGCACTTTCCAGAGCGTTCCGCTAATCTCAAAGCCACTTAAGGGCTAGTCCCCGTTCGCTCGCCACTACTAAGGGAATCTCGGTTGATTTCTTTTCCTCAGGGTACTTAGATGTTTCAGTTCCCCTGGTTCGCCTCTTGCACCTATGTATTCAGTACAAGATAACCATCTTATGATGGCTGGGTTCCCCCATTCAGACATCTCCGGATCAAAGTCTGTTTGCCGACTCCCCGAAGCTTTTCGCAGGCTACCACGTCTTTCATCGCCTCTGACTGCCAAGGCATCCACCGTATGCGCTTCTTCACTTGACCATATAACCCCAAGCAATCTGGTTATACTATGAAGACGACATTCGCCGAAAATTCGCGATTAAACTCACAAATTTTACCTTAGCCTGAATAAACACCAGTGAAAGTGTTATCCAGTCTATCTTTCTATCACATACCCAAATTTTTAAAGAACGATTCTGATAAAGATCAGAAATCAACATTCATCGCCGTTCTGGCGGAATGCTCATTTCTAAGCTTTAAACGATGGAGACCAATCTGTAATGGTGGAGCCAAGCGGGATCGAACCGCTGACCTCCTGCGTGCAAGGCAGGCGCTCTCCCAGCTGAGCTATGGCCCCGTATCGCTACAGGGTGCACCAGTAATTGGTGGGTCTGGGCAGATTCGAACTGCCGACCTCACCCTTATCAGGGGTGCGCTCTAACCAACTGAGCTACAGACCCAATCGTCTTCTTCAATGAATCAAGCAATTCGTGTGGGAGCTTATGAAGCAGCTGATGTCGTCGATTAAGGAGGTGATCCAGCCGCAGGTTCCCCTACGGCTACCTTGTTACGACTTCACCCCAGTCATGAATCACACCGTGGTAACCGTCCTCCCGAAGGTTAGACTAGCTACTTCTGGTGCAACCCACTCCCATGGTGTGACGGGCGGTGTGTACAAGGCCCGGGAACGTATTCACCGCGACATTCTGATTCGCGATTACTAGCGATTCCGACTTCACGCAGTCGAGTTGCAGACTGCGATCCGGACTACGATCGGTTTTATGGGATTAGCTCCACCTCGCGGCTTGGCAACCCTCTGTACCGACCATTGTAGCACGTGTGTAGCCCAGGCCGTAAGGGCCATGATGACTTGACGTCATCCCCACCTTCCTCCGGTTTGTCACCGGCAGTCTCCTTAGAGTGCCCACCATTACGTGCTGGTAACTAAGGACAAGGGTTGCGCTCGTTACGGGACTTAACCCAACATCTCACGACACGAGCTGACGACAGCCATGCAGCACCTGTCTCAATGTTCCCGAAGGCACCAATCCATCTCTGGAAAGTTCATTGGATGTCAAGGCCTGGTAAGGTTCTTCGCGTTGCTTCGAATTAAACCACATGCTCCACCGCTTGTGCGGGCCCCCGTCAATTCATTTGAGTTTTAACCTTGCGGCCGTACTCCCCAGGCGGTCAACTTAATGCGTTAGCTGCGCCACTAAGAGCTCAAGGCTCCCAACGGCTAGTTGACATCGTTTACGGCGTGGACTACCAGGGTATCTAATCCTGTTTGCTCCCCACGCTTTCGCACCTCAGTGTCAGTATCAGTCCAGGTGGTCGCCTTCGCCACTGGTGTTCCTTCCTATATCTACGCATTTCACCGCTACACAGGAAATTCCACCACCCTCTACCATACTCTAGCTCGCCAGTTTTGGATGCAGTTCCCAGGTTGAGCCCGGGGATTTCACATTCAACTTAACGAACCACCTACGCGCGCTTTACGCCCAGTAATTCCGATTAACGCTTGCACCCTCTGTATTACCGCGGCTGCTGGCACAGAGTTAGCCGGTGCTTATTCTGTCGGTAACGTCAAAATACTCACGTATTAGGTAAGTACCCTTCCTCCCAACTTAAAGTGCTTTACAATCCGAAGACCTTCTTCACACACGCGGCATGGCTGGATCAGGCTTTCGCCCATTGTCCAATATTCCCCACTGCTGCCTCCCGTAGGAGTCTGGACCGTGTCTCAGTTCCAGTGTGACTGATCATCCTCTCAGACCAGTTACGGATCGTCGCCTTGGTGAGCCATTACCTCACCAACTAGCTAATCCGACCTAGGCTCATCTGATAGCGCAAGGCCCGAAGGTCCCCTGCTTTCTCCCGTAGGACGTATGCGGTATTAGCGTCCGTTTCCGAACGTTATCCCCCACTACCAGGCAGATTCCTAGGCATTACTCACCCGTCCGCCGCTCTCAAGAGGTGCAAGCACCTCTCTACCGCTCGACTTGCATGTGTTAGGCCTGCCGCCAGCGTTCAATCTGAGCCATGATCAAACTCTTCAGTTCAAACATCTTTGGGTTTTGAGAAAACCCTAAACTTGGCTCAGCAATCGTTGGTTACATCTTTGATTTCTCGCGGAGTAACTTGTGATGCTGATAATCTTTCTGACTATCAGTCTGACTCCACAAGCACCCACACGAATTGCTTGATTCAGTTGTTAAAGAGCGGTTGGTTAAGTCTTTCGTCTCAACCGAGGCGCGCATTCTACAGCAGCCTCTGTATCTGTCAAGCGGTTATTTTAAGAAGTTTTCAAAGTTTCCTTTGCAACTTCAACCACTTGCGCTTCCGATCTCTCGTCAGCGGGAGGCGAATTCTACAGCGTTACACGCTGCTGTCAACACCTCTTTTTCTCCGCTTTCGACCGAGAAGATCGAACCGTTAATAAGGCGAAAACAAGACACCTTACCAACTCCTTCGGGCTTCGATGAACTGAAGCGTAACCGCTG
>NZ_JACNAC010000112.1:0-5562 GCF_017349775.1 Pseudomonas sp. GW460-12-10-14-TSB1 | reverse complement strand
ATGAAACCTGCAAAGACCCTCGCCGTGCTGGGCGCCAGCGCGGTGTGCCTGAGCGCGCCCCAGCCGCTGCTGGCCGAAGAAGGCGGTTTTATCAAGGACGCCACCGCCACCCTCCAGGCCCGCAACTACTTCTTCAGCCGCGACTATTCGGATATCCGCGGCACCGAGCAGTCCATGGCCCAGGAATGGGCCCAGGGTTTTATCCTCAACTTCAAGTCCGGCTACACCCCCGGCACCCTAGGCCTGGGCCTGGATGCCATCGGCACCCTGGGGCTCAAGCTCGACAGCGGCAGGGGCCGGGTCAACAGCGGCCTGCTGCCGGTGCAGGAAGACGGCGAAGCCGCCGACGACTACAGCCGCCTCGGCCTGGCGCTGAAACTGCGCCTGGCAAAAAGCGAACTGCGCATCGGCGAGCTGCAACCCAACCTGCCGGTACTGAGCTTCAGCGATATCCGCCTGCTGCCACCGTCCTACCAAGGCGCGAGCATCGTCTCCAACGACATCGACGGCCTGACCCTGCAAGGTGGCCGCCTGCATTCCACCAGCCTGCGCAACGAATCCGGCGACGGCAAACTGCAAGCCATGCTCGGCCATGTGCCGAAACGCGCGGTCAGCAGCGATGCCTTCAACTACTTTGGTGCCGACTACGCCTTCAACGACAAGCGCACCAGCGTCAGCGCCTGGTACGGCCAACTGGAAGACATCTACCACCAGCGCTTCCTCGGCCTGAAACACAGCCAGCCGCTGGGCGACTGGACACTCGGCGCCAACCTCGGCTACTACAACAGCGAAGAGGACGGCAAACAGCTGCTCGGCGCCATCGACAACCAGGCCCTCTTCTCGCTGCTGTCGGCCAAACGCGGCGGCCATACATTTTACGTCGGCTACCAAGGCATGTTCGGCGACAGCGCCTTTCCCCGGGTCTTCGCCAACATCACCCCACTGGGCAACGAAGTGCCCACCTACGAGTTCGCCTACACCGACGAACGCTCCTGGCAACTGCGCTACGACTACGACTTCGCCGCCAGCGGCCTGCCTGGCCTGACCACCACCCTGCGTTATATCCGCGGCGACAACGTCGACACCGGCAAGGGCTTTGAGGGCAAGGACTGGGAGCGCGACCTGGATATCGGTTACGTGGTCCAGTCCGGGCCACTGGGCGGGCTGGGGATCAAGGTGCGTAATGTGGTGGCACGCTCGAATTATCGGACCGATATCAATGAGAACCGGTTGTTGCTGAGTTATAGCTGGAAGTTGTTTTAAGGCAGGGCAGCGAGCGCGATATTGGATATCGCGCTCGGCCAGCTCTTTACCCATCACTGTGTAATGTACGGGTCCTGCGTCTTGATAAAATCGTCGAGCGCCTTGGAGTTATAGATATCGAGACAGGCATAAAACACGACTTTCTTATCCGTATATTTGCTACTGGCTTGGGTTTTCTCATACATGGAAAATACAAAATCCGTCGTTGCATCATAAGGGTTATGCAGCGTCTCCAACGTATCTTCATTCTGAAGAATGCTGTGCATACCACTTCCCATGAAGGAATAGGCGCCAATAGCCGACTCGATATCGCTCTTCACATCGGACTCATCTTTAAACTGATTAACGATGCAATAACCAAGACCATAATTCTTCAACGACTGCCGGGCCGCTGCAACATCAATCCCGGCGTAAGCGACGCTACCCATATTGCCTGCGGTCAAAAGCAACACCGCTAAAATCCGCTTCATCCTTTCAGTTCCCAATAGTTGGTCTTTACCAGTGACGCTGTGGAGATATTTCGCTCGGCCCGACACAAGCCAAACAAATCCGCGCCCGCCCCGTTCCCGGAACTTCAGCCATCACTCCTTGCGCTGGTGCATTGCCTCTGCCATGAACAGAACCAAGGGACCGGATACCGATCGAGGCTGCTCGGTCACCTGTCGCGTATTGCCGAGTCCGCTTTAAGCACGAACTCCAGCCCGATCCCCACCTCCTCCAGCACTTCAGTAGCACGGTCGATGAAGAACTCAGCTTGCTCTGGCAACTCGTACAGACCATGGATACGGATAATAGGGTGTTTACCAAGCGCCCCGGGGATCTCGGTATAAATCTCACCGCTCTCGATGAACGCAACGTAGGTATTGAGCTTGTCCTGCAGCAATTGCAGGTGTTCGCCTTGCTCGCCTTTATCGCCCCATTCAAGATGGTCAGTAATAACCAGAACGATATTGTCAGGCTCCCAGTCAGGGATTGCCCAGATATCGATGACCTGTGAGTTCGTGATGGACATGGCTGCTCCTTCAGGGTTTGGGTCGAACAATTTCAACTTGAGTGGGTGGAATTTCAGTGCCTCCGGGGAATCCGGTTTTTCCCTTGCCGACGATAGTGGCGCCGCTTTGATCATCCGGCCTGACGTTACCGAGACACCCAAGTCTTGGCTTTAGGACATATCCTGATTGCCCTACTCCGGTTTCCTATCCATGTCGCCCCAACCAGCCATCGCCTCCCATACACTCAGGCCCGGACAACAGGCTTTCGAAGGGGCTGATAAACCTGTCCAGCAGACCTTCAGCGCCCGCTGCCCAGCTGGAAACACCAAGCACAGTGGCAAATCCTTGAGGATTTTTTAAACATGAGGATGGATCGATGATCGACTTCAACAACAAAGGCTTCTTCAAGCTCAAGCAAAACGACGAATACGCCGAGCGGGTCAGCGACCTGTTGCTGGAAGGCGAGCAGGTGATCGATGCCTATAAGGCCATGCGCGACGGTGTGGTGTTTACCAACAAGCGCATCATCGCGATCAACGTGCAGGGCATCACTGGCAGCAAAAAGGACTTCACCTCCCTGCCCTACAAAAACATCGTCGCTTACTCGGTGGAAACCTCCGGCACTTTCGACCTGGACTCCGAACTGGAGATCTACTTTTCGTCGCTGGGCAGGGTGAAGTTCGAATTCACCGGCAAGACCTCGATGGTGGAAATCTCCAAGTACATCTCCAAGCATCTGCTGGGCTAAAACATCCCGTCGTCAATCGGCGCTCAGCCCCCACAACACCTCCAGCACATGCTGGGTCGAGCGCTCCACGTCCCCGGCCCGATGGGCGATGCCCAGCTGACGCCATAGCGGCGGCTGCAACGGGCGCATGGCGATCCGTGTGTCGGGCAGCGGCGTGGCCGCTTCATGGGGCAGTAAGGTGGCGCCATAACCGGCGGCCACCAGGCTCTTGATCGCGTCGTTGTAGTTGAGCTGGATGCGCGCCGTGGGCTGCTGCCCGCCCAGGGCGAACCACTCCGAGGTCAGGCGCGACAGCCGGGTGCTGTGGTCGTTGAGGATCAGGGGCTGGGCGGCCAGCCACTGCGGGGTCACCGGGTCGGGGCATTGCCAGCGGGACGGCAGGAAAGCCATGACCGGGTCCTTGCGCCAGGGCTCGATGCGCAAACCCTTGACCGGAGTTTGCGGCAAGGCCACCAGGCCGATATCCAGCGAACCTTCGGCGAGCTTCTTCAAGCTCTCCTGGGAAGTCAGCACCGCCACCTGCAGATCGATGCCCGGGTGCCGCTGGCCGAGGGTTTCCAGGGCCTGGGGCAGCAATTGGGCGATGGCGCCAGTGGACGCCCCCAGGCGCACCCGCCCGGCCAGGCCCAGGACCTGGCGCTGCACATCCTCCAGCGCCTGCTCGGCATCGGCCAACAACCGTCGCGCGCGCTCCACCAGGGTTTCGCCAATGGCCGACGGCTGTACCCGACCGCGGGTGCGCGACAACAGCGAGCCGCCCACCCGCGCCTCCAGGTCGGCGATATGCAGGCTGACCGTAGGCGGCGCCAGGTTCAGCGCGCGGGCCGCTTCGGCAAAGGAACCGAGGTCGACAATCGCCACCAGGGTGCGCAGCCGGTCGAGGCTGATTTCGCGCATGGGCCGTTCCAGATTCAGAAAAACTGAAGCTTAGCGTTATTAAATTCAACTTTCTCTATTTCAGCTTCAGCCGGAAGATTTGCTCGAATTATTCCTGATTGCGAGCACACAGCATGAGCACACCCCTCGTATTTATCGACGGCGACCAGGGCACCACCGGGTTGCAGATCCACCAGCGCCTGCGCGGCCGCAGCGACCTGCACCTGCTGACCCTCGCCGCCGACCAGCGCAAAGGCCCGCAACGCCGCGCCGAAGCCATCAACGCCTGCGACATCGCCCTGCTCTGCCTGCCCGACGACGCTGCCCGCGACGCCGTCGCCAGCATCCGCAACCCGGCCGTGCGGGTGATCGACGCCAGCTCGGCGCACCGCACCCACCCCCACTGGACCTACGGCTTCGCGCAAATGCACCCGCAACAGGCACAACGCATCGCCAGCGCCAAGCGGGTGAGCAACCCCGGCTGCTACCCCACCGGCGCCATCGGCCTGCTGCGCCCCTTGCTGCAAGCCGGGCTACTGCCGCAGGACTACCCGATCAGCATCAACGCCATCTCCGGCTACTCCGGCGGCGGCCGCGCCGCGGTCGAAGCACACGAAGGGCCGGATGCCTCCAAAGCCGCCCCTTTCCAGATCTACGGCCTGGGCCTGGCCCACAAACATGTACCGGAGATCCAGCAACACAGCGGCCTGAGCGAACGGCCGCTGTTCGTCCCGGCCTACGGTGCGTTTCGCCAGGGCATCGTGCTGACCATTCCCCTGCAACTGCGCCTGCTTGCCCCGGGTGTCGATGCCGCCCGTATCCAGGCCTGTCTGGAGCAGCATTACGCCGGGAGCGGTTGCGTGGAGGTGATGTCGCTTCGGCACGCACAAGAACTCACGGGCCTTGATCCGCAGGCGCTGAACGATACGGACGCTATGCGCTTGATGGTGTTTGAGGGTGAGGGTCAGGTGCTGCTGGCAGCGGTGTTCGACAACCTGGGCAAGGGCGCCGCGGGGGCGGCGGTGGAGAATCTGGATTTGATGCTCGCCGCGCTGGGCTGAAGGGCTTCATCGGGATTGCCCGCGCGTTGCAACAGGCCAGATACAGCCCGACTTCGCGCATGAGAAAAAGCCCCACCCGGTTGGAGTGGGGCTTTCAAGGTGCTGATGACCCTCCTGAGGCTCTGTCGAAAGGGCTATCGAACCCAGCGCCGCCCTGGCTTCCCGGCACGACGCTCAAACGACCGCCTTGGTCATTTGTCGTCCCTCTTCGTCGACGACTGCGAAGGGTATTCGCTGCTCTCTTCGGCGTTGGGCGCTTCAGGCAGGCTGCCCGGCGTGAACATATGGGTCTGCAAGTCGCTGGCCTCGATGTCGACGACGCCATGCACCGCACGGGTCAGGCTGACGGCCTGCTCACACTGCTTATGGGTGATGAGCCGGCCACTCAAAGTGACCATGCCCGCATGGGTTTTGACATTGATATGCAGGCCGCGGGTCGGTTCGGCAAAGGCCAGGGCCGACTTCACCTTGGTGGTGATCCAGGCATCGTGAACGGCCATTTCCAGACCATGGGAGTAATGCTGGAAGGAATGAAGTTTCATGGCGGGCCCCTCTCGCGTAATCAGTTGGGCGTCCCGTCCCATTGGTTGGACTGCCCTCTGCCTGGCGGGTGAGCGTGGTG
>NZ_JACNAC010000111.1:0-6199 GCF_017349775.1 Pseudomonas sp. GW460-12-10-14-TSB1 | reverse complement strand
TTGCCGCCGTACCGCGCTTCCTGGCGTTCCCGGAAGAACGCCTCGTACGACATCACCGGTTTGTCCGGGTGCTTGGTCTGCATATGCTCGACGTAGTTGTCGTAGTCGGGCATGCCGACCATCAGGCGCGCGGCCTGACCGAGGTATTTACCGAGGCGACTCAGGTCATTGAACACGATTGCAATCCTCGATTACGCATCCGGCAGTGCATGGAATGGCGACTCTTTATCCGTGCGTTCTTTTTTACCCCAGGCGGAGATACCCACCTTGAGTGCGTAGAACAGGATGCTGAATACCACCAGCAGGAACAGCACCGTCAGCGTGGCGTTGGTGTAGGCGTTGAAGATCACGTGCTGCATCTGCGTGATGTCCTTGGCCGGTGCGAGGATCTGACCATTGGCCAGGGCATCGCTGTACTTCTTGGCCAGGGCCAGGAAACCGACTGCCGGGTTGGCGTCGAACAGCTTGATGAGGCCCGCGGTGGTGGTGCAGATCAGCAGCCAGGTGGCTGGCAGCAAGGTCACCCAGATGTAGCGTTGACGCTTCATCTTGATCAGTACCACGGTGCCGAGCATCAGCGCGATACCCGCCAGCATCTGGTTGGAGATACCGAACAGCGGCCACAGGGTGTTGATGCCACCCAGCGGATCGATCACGCCCTGGTACAGCAGGTAACCCCAGAGGGCTACGCAGCCAGCGGTGGCGATCAGGTTGGCGGTCCAGGACTCGGTGCGCTTCAGGGCTGGCACGAAGGAGCCCAGCAGGTCCTGCAGCATGAAACGACCGGCACGGGTACCGGCGTCCACCGCGGTCAGGATGAACAGCGCTTCGAACAGGATCGCGAAGTGGTACCAGAACGCCATGGTGTTCTCGCCCGGCAACACCGTGTGCAGGATCTGCGCGATACCGACCGCCAGGGTCGGCGCACCGCCGGCACGGGCCAGGATGGTGGTTTCACCGATGTCCTTGGCCACCGCTTGCAGGGCGTCCGGGGTAATGGCGAAGCCCCAGCTGCTGACTGTCTGCGCCACAGCCACCACGTCACCGCCGACGATGGCCGCCGGGCTGTTCATGGCGAAGTACACGCCCGGCTCGATCACCGAAGCGGCGACCATCGCCATGATGGCCACGAAGGACTCCATCAGCATGCCGCCGTAACCGATGTAACGGGCGTTGGTTTCGTTATCCAGCAGCTTCGGCGTGGTCCCGGAAGAGATCAGCGCGTGGAAGCCGGACACCGCGCCACAGGCGATGGTGATGAACAGGAACGGGAACAGGCCGCCTTTCCAGACCGGGCCGGTGCCGTCGGTGAACTGGGTCAGCGCCGGCATTTTCAGCTCGGGCATGGTGATCAGGATGCCGATCGCCAGGGCGATGATGGTACCGATCTTGAGGAAGGTCGACAGGTAGTCGCGAGGCGCCAGGATCAGCCAGACCGGCAGCACCGCGGCGACGAAACCGTAGCCGATCAGCATCCAGGTGATCTGCACGCCGGTGAAGGTGAAGGCCTTGGACCACACGGGATCCGCGGCAATCTGGCCCCCCAGCCAGATCGAGCCCAGCAGCAGGAGCACGCCGATGATGGAGATTTCACCGATGCGGCCCGGGCGGATGTAGCGCATGTAGACGCCCATGAACATCGCGATCGGGATGGTCGCCATCACCGTGAAGATGCCCCACGGGCTTTCGGCCAGGGCCTTGACCACGATCAGCGCCAGCACCGCGAGGATGATGATCATGATCAGGAAGCAGCCGAACAGTGCGATGGTCCCCGGGATCCGGCCCATTTCCTCACGGACCATGTCGCCCAGGGAACGGCCGTTGCGCCGGGTGGACATGAACAGGACCATGAAGTCCTGCACCGCCCCCGCCAGCACCACCCCGGCAATCAGCCAGAGCGTGCCGGGCAGATAGCCCATCTGCGCCGCCAGTACCGGACCCACCAGCGGGCCCGCGCCGGCGATGGCCGCGAAGTGGTGACCGAAGAGAATGTGCTTGTTGGTCGGAACATAGTCCAGACCGTCGTTGTTGAGCACGGCGGGGGTGGCCCGGCGCGCATCGAGCTGCATCACGTTGTTAGCGATGAACAGGCTGTAGTAACGGTATGCGACCAGATAGATGGCCACGGCAGCGACCACGATCCACAAGGCGTTGATCGCCTCGCCTCGGCGCAATGCCACTACGCCGAGGGCGCACGCTCCTACGATTGCCAGCACCAGCCAGGGTAAGTGGCGTAGCGGGCTATTATTATTTTTCATTTTATTATTCCAGCCAGGGTGGACAAGAAAGACAGCCATCCGGAGTTTAGCGCTACTGGCCCCAAAGACCACCCCCCACGTTGGTCTAGAGCGTCCTTTTGAGTTTTTTCCTAGGTTTTGCACCGCCGCGGTGCAACCGCTCGTGGCAGCACTGAACCACCCGGGCAAAAAAGCGGTCGCACCTTTAAGGACTCGTCGTCTGGAGTGCCCATGCCCGCGCCGCCCGATGGACCGCTGCTGTCACCACCGTTGCTGTATCTGCTGTTCCTGGCGGTGGCGCTGTTGCTTGCCGACGCTGTGCCCTTGCCGGTCCCGGTCAACGGCTGGCTGCGCACCCTGGCCCTGCTGTTGATTATCGGCGGCCAGGGCCTGTCGTTCTGGGCGATGTGGCGCCTCAGGCAACGGCACACCACCAGCAGCAATCTCGACGAACCCCGGCGCCTGCTGTGCGATGGCCCGTTCGCGATCTCGCGCAACCCCATCAATCTCGGCGACACCCTGGGTTACTGCGCCATCGCCCTGCTACTTGGCAGCCTGTGGCCGTGGCTGCTGTTGCCGCTGCTGATTTACCTGATGAACCTGACGGTGATCCGGCCGGACGAGATCCGCCTGCTGGAGTTGTTCGGCGACCGCTACCGTGACTATTGCCGCAAGGTGCGCCGCTGGCTGTAGCGATGGGAGCGCACCCGGCTCTGGTCTATAGTCATTTCACCATGCAGAGGGGCTGCTCATGAGCGAACACCATTCCGATCGTCGTCGTTTCAAACGCATCGCCTTCGATGCCCGCACCGAACTGAGCCAGGGCCCTCATCGCTGGCCCGTGCAGTTGGTCGATCTTTCGCTCAAGGGCATGCTGATCCAGCGTCCCGATCCCTGGCTGGGGGACGAAAGCCAGCCGTTCGAGGCCGATATCCATTTGAGCGATGACGCCGAAGTGCGCATGGACGTGCAACTGGCGCACGACGATCATGGCCAGTTGGGCTTCGTCTGCCTGCATATAGACCTGGAATCGATCGAGCATCTGCGCCGACTGATCGAACTCAACCTCGCCGACCCGCAGGAACTGGAGCGCGAGCTGGGCGCACTGCTCGAAGTCTGAGCGCCCGCCTCTTCCCGCCAGCCGCTCAGGGGAACGCCGAGGGCTCGGGGAATTCGCTTTCCATATCCCAATAACCGGGCTGTTGCCGACTGGCGGCGGCCCACTGCCCGTCCACCCAGCGATAGATCCGGTAGGTGGTCACAAAATCGTCCCCCTCGCTCGCAGGCGCCGAAGACACCTGGGCAATCGCCTCGGTAGCGCCCACCGCCGCTGGAAGGATCTGCCAGGCCGCCTTGCCGGTCTGGGCCAACCCCAGCGGGCGCTGCTCCCCGCTTTCGTCCCGATACTGGACCGGCTCCAGCCGGCTTTGCGTCGGCGCCAGGAGCTGCGTGGCCGGACCGCTGTAGCTGCCCAGCGGCGCCGTCTGATCGACGGTGAGGAAAAACGCCGGGTATGGCAGGCCGCTGAGCGGCGCCTTTTCCACCTTCGCCAGCGGATAGCCCAGGGACTGCTCGGCAAGCACTTCGCCGACCTCCGATACCAGGCGTACCCGGGCCTCCAGTTGCGGCTGGTGTTCGCTGTCCGTCGACTCGTCGAAGGTTTCTTCGTCCAGGCCGCTGCCCCAACTCTGCGCGTGCAATTGCGCGGTGATGCGTCGGTCTTCCAGCACCTCGAGCACCGTGCCGTCGCCGACCAGCAACTCCTGGGCGATCCGATATCCGTGCGGCGCATCCTCCTGGCTGGCTACAGCCAGGCCGCTGCCCCACAACAACGCAAAACCGAGGGCACCCAGGCCCGCTCCTGTCATCCGCATGAACTGCATCCTTTCAGTGGCACAAGGGGTTATTCGAACAGCGCATCCAGCGCCTGCTCCAGACGGGTTACCGCAATGATCCGCAGGCCCTGTGGCGGCTCTTTCGGGGCATTGCCCTTGGGCACGATGGCCCGTTTGAAACCATGTTTGGCCGCTTCCTTGAGGCGCTCCTGGCCGCTCGGCACCGGGCGCACTTCACCGGACAGGCCGACTTCGCCAAACACCAGCAAGTCGTGGGGCAAGGGCCGGTTGCGCAGGCTGGACATCACCGCCGCCATCAGCGCCAGGTCGGACGCGGTTTCCAGCACCTTGACCCCGCCGACCACGTTGAGGAACACGTCCTGATCGTGGGTCGGGATGCCACCATGGCGATGCAGCACCGCCAGCAGCATCGCCAGGCGGTTCTGGTCCAGGCCCAGGGTGACCCGCCGCGGATTGGCCAGGTGGCTGTCATCCACCAGCGCCTGGACTTCCACCAGCATCGGCCGGGTGCCTTCCCAGGTAGCCATGACCACACTGCCCGGAACTTCTTCCTGGGCACGGGTGAGAAAGATCGCCGAAGGGTTGGAAACCTCTTTCAGGCCGCGGTCGGTCATGCCGAACACGCCCAGCTCGTTGACCGCGCCGAAGCGGTTCTTCACCGCCCGCAGCAAGCGCAGGCGGCCATCGGACTCACCTTCGAAATACAGCACGGTGTCGACCATGTGCTCGAGGACCCGCGGCCCGGCCAGCGCGCCCTCCTTGGTCACGTGGCCCACCAGGAAGATCGCCGTGCCGCTCTGCTTGGCATAACGCACCAACAGCGCCGCGCTTTCGCGCACCTGGGAAACACCGCCGGGGGCCGATTGCAGTTGCTCGGTGAAAATGGTCTGGATCGAGTCGATCACCATGACCTTGGGCTTCTCCAGCCGGGCCGTGGCAATGATGGTTTCGATACAGGTTTCGGTCATCACCCGCAGTTGGTCCTGGGGCAGGCCCAGGCGCCGGGCGCGCATCGCCACCTGTTGCTGCGATTCTTCGCCGGTGACGTAGAGCGCCGCCATGCGGGTGGCGATGTTGCACAGGGTCTGTAGCAGAATGGTCGACTTGCCGATCCCCGGGTCGCCGCCGATCAGCACCACCGAACCGTCGACCAGGCCCCCGCCGAGCACCCGGTCCAGTTCGCCGGAAGCCGTGGAAAAGCGCGGTATCTCCTCGACGCTGACCTCGGCCAGAGTCTTGATCTGCGCCTGCTGGCCGGCCCAGCCGGTGCGACCGCTAGGGGCCGCGGCGCCGCCGCTTTCCACCATGGTTTCGGTCAGGGTGTTCCAGGCTCCGCATTCACCGCACTGGCCGGCCCACTTGGGAAAGGTTGCGCCGCACTCGGTGCAGCCGTACATGCGCTTGGCCTTGGCCATCTGATCCCCCGGCAAAAACCGCGATGATAGCTCAGCTGGAGCGGATCAGCGCGGCGCGGCCGTGTGGATTTCGCCGTCGGCCAGACGCGCGGCGCTGTTGCCCAACGGATCTTCGGCATTCAGGTCGGCGCCCTTGGTCGCCAGGGCATCGAGCAGCTCCACCCGCTTGAACAGCCCGGCGTACATCGCCGCGGTCTGGCCGGCGCCGTTGCGCTGGTCGGGGTTGCAGTCGGTGGCCAGCAGGCGCCGGGCGATCTTCACTTCACCCTTGAAAATAGCGCCCATCAGCGCCGTGTTGCCTCTTTTATCCTGGGTACAGGCATCGGCACCGGCGGCCAGCAAACGCTCCACCGCCGGCCCCTGGCCGTGATACGCCGCAAGGATCAGGGCGGTGTAGCCCTTCTCGTCCTGGGTATCGAGGGAATAACCGGCCTCGATAAAGGTATCGAGCATCTCGACGTCGCCGCGACGGGCCGCATCGAAGTAGTAATTCTGTAACTGGGCTTTGACCGCCGCCGGGTCCGTGGGCACCGGTTGCTCCGCATAAGCGCCCAGCGAGCAGGCGGCCAGCAGCAGCGAAATGAACAAGCGCATGGTGCGACTCCCTTGCCTTACAAAAACCTGTAGGAGCGAGGCTTGCCCGCGATGACTTCGGCCCGGGCAAATACGTTCGTCAGGGAGAACGCAGTCA
>NZ_JACNAC010000110.1:0-7281 GCF_017349775.1 Pseudomonas sp. GW460-12-10-14-TSB1 | reverse complement strand
CAAGCCAGCGTGCTGATCGGCACCGCCGAAAAGATGATCGAGATCTGGAACCGCCTGACGCCGGAAAAACAGGCCGCCCTGCTGGCGCGCTTCGGCACCCAGGAAAACGCCCTGGCCGCCCTGGTCACCACCCAATTGCTGGCCCCCACCCAGGCCTGAACCCGCGACGCGCAAAAAACTTGCGCCAGCCCATCGATTTCTCCACCTGAATCGTTTCAACCCTCGGTATCATAAGCAGCCTATCTATTTCTGCCGCGCCCGTGGACCTTTCCCATGCCAGATACCCAGCGCCCCTTGGCGGTCACGCTGCAAGTCGTCTCCATCGTCCTTTTCACCTTTATCGGCTACCTGAACATCGGCATTCCCTTGGCCGTGCTGCCGGGCTACGTGCACAGCGAACTGGGCTTCGGCGCGGTGATCGCCGGACTGGTGATCAGCGTGCAATACCTGGCCACCCTGCTCAGCCGCCCCTATGCCGGGAAGATCATCGACAACCTGGGCAGCAAGCGCGCGGTGATGTACGGCCTGGCCGGCTGCGGCCTGAGCGGTGTGTTCATGCTGCTGTCGGCGTGGCTGAGCAGCTTGCCGGTGCTGAGCCTGGCCAGCCTGCTGATCGGGCGCCTGGTGCTGGGCAGCGCCGAGAGCCTGGTGGGCTCGGGTTCCATCGGCTGGGGCATCGGCCGCGTCGGTGCGCAGAACACCGCCAAGGTGATTTCCTGGAACGGTATCGCCAGCTATGGCGCGCTGGCCGTCGGCGCGCCGCTGGGGGTGTTGCTGGTGGATCGCCTGGGGCTGTGGAGCATGGGCGTGAGCATCATCCTGCTGGCGCTCCTCGGCCTGGCGCTGGCCTGGCCGAAACTGGCGGCGCCGATCGTCGCCGGTGAGCGCCTGCCGTTCATCCATGTCCTGGGCCGGGTGTTTCCCCACGGCTGTGGCCTGGCCCTGGGCTCGATCGGTTTTGGCACCATCGCCACCTTCATCACCCTGTATTACGCCACCCAGAACTGGTCCAACGCGGTGCTGTGCCTGAGCCTGTTCGGCGCCAGCTTTATCGGCGCGCGCCTGCTGTTCGGCAACCTGATCAACCGCCTCGGCGGCTTTCGCGTGGCGATCGCCTGCCTGTCGGTGGAAACCCTGGGCCTGCTGCTGTTGTGGCTGGCGCCGGATGCCCATTGGGCCCTGGCCGGCGCGGCGTTGAGCGGCTTCGGCTTCTCCCTGGTATTCCCGGCGTTGGGGGTGGAAGCGGTCAATCTGGTCCCCGCCTCCAGCCGTGGCGCGGCGGTGGGCGCCTATTCGCTGTTCATCGACCTGTCGCTGGGGATCACCGGACCGCTGGCCGGGGCGATCGCCGCCGGTTTCGGTTTTGCCTCGATCTTCCTGTTCGCCGCCCTCGCCGCCTGCAGCGGTTTGCTGCTGAGCCTCTACCTGTACCGCCAGGCACCGAAGTATCGCGAGGAACGCGGCGAGCGCTAGGTCCGCACTTGTCGTACAGAGCCTAGTAGTCGACCTTGCCGCGGCCGGCCTTGATATTGCCGCGCTTGCTCTTGGACTCCAGGCGCCGGGTCTTCGAGCCCAGGGTCGGCTTGGTCGGCCGGCGCTTCTTCTCCACCTTGATGGCGCCGAGGATCAACTCCACCAGGCGCTCCAGGGCATCGGCGCGATTCTGTTCCTGGGTCCGGTATTGCTGGGCCTTGATGACGATCACCCCGTCGCTGGTAATCCGACTGTCGCGCAGCGCCAGCAGCCGCTCCTTGTAGAACGGCGGCAGGGACGAGGCCGGAATGTCGAAGCGCAGGTGCACCGCGCTGGAAACCTTGTTGACGTTCTGCCCACCCGCGCCTTGCGCGCGAATGGCGGTCAACTCGATCTCGGCATCCGGCAGATGCACGTTGTTGGAAATCACCAGCATGGAAAAGGAATCCGCTTTCAGGGCGTTCAGGATACCGCGCCTGGGGATTTGCAGCGCCCACAAAAAACCCGGCCGAAGCCGGGTTTCTCGTTACCGCGCGGACCTCACTTCAACGAAGCATTGGCCGCCTGCAGATTGTGCTGCGCGCTGCGCTTGTTCTTGATGCCGTAGCAGACCCACATGAAGGCGACCCAGACCGGAATCGCGTACACCGAGATCTGGATGCCCGGAATCATCAGCATGATGCCGAGGATGAACACCACGAACGCCAGGCAGATGTAGTTGCCGTAGGGGTACCACAGCGCCTTGAACAGCGGCGATTGTTTCGTGCGGTTCATGTGCTGGCGGAACTTGAAGTGCGAGTAGCTGATCATCGCCCAGTTGATCACCAGGGTCGCGACCACCAGCGACATCAGCAGCTCCAGGGCGTGCTGCGGGATCAGGTAGTTGAGCACCACGGCGACGAAGGTCACCACCGCCGAGGCCAGGATCGACATCACCGGCACGCCGCGCTTGTCGATCTTCGCCAAGACTTTCGGCGCGTCGCCCTGCTCGGCCATGCCCAGCAGCATCCGGCTGTTGCAGTAGGTGCCGCTGTTGTACACCGACAGCGCCGCGGTCAGGACCACGAAGTTGAGGATGTGCGCCGCGGTGTCGCTACCCAGCATCGAGAACACCTGGACGAACGGGCTGCCGCTGTAGGCATCGCCGGAGGCATTCAGGGTCTCCAGCAGGCTGTTCCATGGGGTCAGGGACAACAGCACGACCAGGGCACCGATGTAGAAAATCAGGATGCGGTAGATCACCTGGTTGATGGCCTTGGGAATCACGGTCTTCGGCTTGTCGGCCTCGGCCGCGGTAAACCCGAGCATCTCCAGGCCACCGAAAGAGAACATGATGATCGCCATGGCCATCACCAGGCCGCTGACGCCATTGGGGAAGAATCCGCCGTGTTCCCACAGGTTGCTCACCGAAGCCTGCGGGCCGCCGTGACCGCTGACCAGCAGGTAGCTGCCCAAGGCGATCATGCCGACGATGGCCACCACCTTGATGATCGCGAACCAGAACTCGGCTTCACCGAAGACTTTGACGTTGGCCAGGTTGATCAGGTTGATCAGCACGAAAAACGCTGCGGCCGAGGCCCAGGTCGGCACGTCCGGCCACCAGTAGTGCACGTACTTGCCGACCGCGGTCAGCTCCGACATACCCACCAGGATGTACAGAATCCAGCAGTTCCAGCCCGAGAGGAAACCGGCGAAACCACCCCAGTACTTGTGCGCGAAATGGCTGAAGGAACCGGCCACCGGCTCTTCGACGATCATCTCGCCGAGCTGGCGCATGATCATGAAGGCGATGAAGCCGCAGATGGCGTAGCCGAGGATCATCGACGGGCCGGCGGACTTGAGCACGCCGGCGGAGCCCAGGAACAATCCGGTACCGATCGCGCCGCCCAGGGCGATCAGTTGAATATGGCGATTTTTCAGGCCGCGTTTCAGCTCGCCTGAATGCGGGTTTTGTCCACTCATGAAAAGGGTCTCACGCAAGGTTTGATGATGTTCGATAGACGTTGCAGCCGACAGCAGGCTTAAGCAGCGCGGATCAAACCCCAGCGCAGGCACCAGGAGTTCAGCCTTTGTTTAACAGTCATGCGTCACCTGTTTGTTTTTATCTGTGACGAAATCGAACCCACCACGCTTGTGACGCGGCGGAGTGAACAAGGCGGATAGCCTTGAGATTATTGGCCCTGGGAGCGTGTTTCGAGCATTCGAGCCTGGGCTCGTCATGCGTTGAAACCAGTCGTTGGGGCGCAAAATGCGCGGATACGCAGTTGGGTCACAGTTAAAACGCCGCGCATTGTACACCCCTGACTCCCTGCCGCCAGACGCGGCTTATCAGCGCGTCGGGTGCCGGAATCGCACGGGGCCTGCTCGATGCTTGGCATCGGCGGCAAGGTTCGGGACAGACCCATCGGGGTCGTCGACGAAGGTACGACAGCAATCGCCCTTCGGAGGGAATCGGTTGAGGTGAGCCACGGCGTTCATTGCGCCTCCTTCTTGTTATGCACCTGCACACAGGCATGGGCTGCATCACACCTGCCTTGAGACCGCGGAACAAGCGGCTTGGAGCCCGGCGGCGGGCAATATCCAGGCAGCGCCGGAAGGTTTTTCTTACAGCGCCGGATGAGGCTCGATTCCATGACTCGATAGCGGATTTTTCGTAAGCATTTCTTTACAAGGCGGAACGTATTTTTTCCACTTCAGATCGGCATCCGCAGCGACTGCAAATTGACGGCCAGCGGTTTTTTATCTGTCTGCTCGCTCAGCTTTTTGTTTTTTCTTGATAATTTTCCAGCGCAAAAACAGAAAAAAAAGTTCAATAAAAATAATTCAATTATTTTTTTGCATTTCAAAAAACCCTGGACTAGGTTTCCAGCCACTTGTCGGACCACACCCCCGGCAAGCCGAGCGGCCACGTTGAGCAGCCAGGGTTTTCACGCACTCCCCCGTAGAACACCCGGGCCGTCTCACCGACTGCTTTTATCCGAAAAGTCATCTAGGAGATTCACGATGCAAGCACTGGAAAAAGACTTGGACACTGAACTGCAACTGGACGATTGGTTTGAAGCAGCGACCCACGAGGCCGCGGTGGAAATGATGCAGGCCGACGCGGTAGTACCGTTCGGCACAGCGATGTGGCCTTTGTAAAAGCGGCCATCCGGCAGGAGCGGCCCGGCGGTCGCCCCTGCCTCCACTCGCTGTCCGTCAGGGAGGATCCATGGACAACACCGCTGCCATCCGGCATTTCCTTTACTACCTCGAACACCATCCGGCCCTGGCCGACCGCCAGAGCGCCAGGGTCCTGATCGGCCACACCGCCGAATACACCGCCACCAGCGCCGCCATCATCGAACAGGCCGGTGAGCCCTTCCGCTTCACCGCCCTGCGCCTCGACCTCGAGCCCACCTCGGTGCTGACCCAGGCCATCGCCGACTGCGATCTGTATATCTTCTTCTACGACTCCTCCACCCTCTCGCCACCCCGCCCGCAAGGCCCAGAGTTCATCCAGGCGCTGCAGGGCGTGATGGCCGAGAACTGGAAGAAGTCGCTGCTGTTCAAGGACTACGGCGACTACTTCTACGACACCTTCAGCGTCGAGCCGCAACGCATCGCCGAGCTCAACGCAACCCTGATCCAGCATATGTCCGAGGCCACCACCCTGAGCTTTCGCGACGACCACGGTTCGTACTTCGAAGCGCCGCTGGACAGCATCAAGAAGTGGACCAACATCAACGGCGTGGGCAACTACGACCTGGCCCCCGGAGAAATCGCCAGCCACAGCGAGGCCATCAATGGCCGGGTGAAATTCGTCGGCACCTTCCTCGGCACTATCCCCTTCGCGCGCAAGTACGGCGTGCTGCAATCGCCGCTGGAACTGTGGATCGAGAACTCCACCATCAGCCGCATCGCCACCGACGTGCCAGGGCTGGCGGATGACTTCAACAAGTACCTGGATGCCAACCCGTCCAACCGGCGCATCGAGGAACTGGGCATCGGCACCAACGAAGGGGTGAAAGACCTCTACGCGCGCAACTCGGGATTCGAGGAGCGCCATTGTGGCCTGCACCTGGGGCTGGGCGGCGGCGCCAAGGGCAGCCACCACCTGGACCTGATCTTTGCCAGCGGAGTGCTGGCGCTGGACGACAAGCCGGTGTTCGATGGCAGGTTCGTGTTCTGAGCCAGTAGCCGCTGGCGCAGCCTGCGATCGACTGCGTAGCAGTCGCAAGATGCCGGAGCGCGAATATTCTGTTGACGGTTCTTACGGCCGCTGCGTCGGAATGCCGCCCAGCCCGATCGCAGGCTTCGCCAGCGGCTACATAGAGGCAAAAAAAAACGCCAACCCTGAGGTTGGCGTTTTTTCTTGTTGCCTACAGCTTGCAGCTCAAGGCTGCCTCACTCAGGCTTGCGGCGACCGAAACCCGGGCGCTGGCCGGAACCGGCCGGGGCGCCACGGCGCTTGCCCGACGGCGCATCCTTGTCGACCAGGACGATGCCCGGACGCTTGGACTTCGGCGCTGGCTTGGCCGGGCGCTTGGTGTCGCTCGGACGATCCGCCACTGGCGTACCGCGGCCCGATTCACCACGGCCGGCAACCGGACGCGGCGCACGTGGAGCGCGCTCGCCATCCTGGCGTGGCGCAGGTTTGCGGCCTGGACGCTCGCCTTCGATCTGCGGCTCGCGCGACGGGCGCGGGGCACCGGCGGCAGGCGCACCATGGGCCGGACGCAGGGTACGCACGCGCTCGCTCTTGCCCACCGGGCGCGAGGATTTGCGCTGCATGCGCTCCAGCTTGTCCTTGCTCTTGGCGTTGAGCTGCGGCATCGCCACCGGCGTCAAGCCAACCTCGGCGCTGAGGACGTCCACTTCGTACTGGCTCATTTCGCGCCAGCGGCCCATCGGCAGGTCGGAGTTGAGGAACACCGGACCGAAACGCACGCGCTTCAGGCGGCTGACCACCAGGCCCTGGGACTCCCACAGGCGACGTACTTCACGATTGCGGCCTTCCATCACCACGCAGTGGTACCAGTGGTTGAAACCTTCGCCACCGGGTGCTTGCTGTATGTCGGTGAACTTGGCCGGGCCGTCTTCGAGCATCACGCCGGCTTTCAGGCGCTCGATCATCTCGTCGTCGACTTCGCCACGCACACGTACCGCGTACTCCCGGTCCATCTCGTAGGACGGGTGCATCAGGCGGTTGGCCAGCTCACCGTCGGTGGTGAACATCAGCAGGCCGGTGGTGTTGATGTCGAGGCGACCGATATTGATCCAGCGGCCTTCCCGTGGGCGCGGCAGCTTGTCGAACACGGTCGGACGGCCTTCCGGATCGTCACGGGTGCAGATCTCGCCGTCGGGTTTGTTGTACATGATCACGCGGCGGACCGATTCGGACGCTTCTTCGCGCTTGATCACCTTGCCATCGATGGAGATGGCGTCATGCAAGTCAACGCGCAGACCAAGGGTGGCCTCTTTGCCATTGACCTTGATCCGGCCCTGGCTGATCCAGGACTCCACGTCGCGGCGCGAGCCGACGCCGATACGGGCGAGGACTTTCTGCAGCTTTTCGCCTGCTGGGCCGATTTCCTGGTGGTCTTGCTGGTCATGTTCACTCATCTGGGCACCTCCCGGTGTGTCGATTCAGGCTTGAGCGGCCTGAAGGGTAGTAAAAACAGGTCTTGTGGCGAAGGGATCGCCAAAGGGTCGCGAATCATACGCTCATGGCGTCGGTTGCGCATCAGAGACTAGCTGATAAGTGGCGGCCTACCGGTTTTTCCGCTGGCCGGTGGCAGCGCGGACACTTGGGCAAGCGATGTAGGA
>NZ_JACNAC010000011.1:0-129985 GCF_017349775.1 Pseudomonas sp. GW460-12-10-14-TSB1 | reverse complement strand
ATGATCGCCTGCTGCCGGGCGCGGTCGACCAGGTACTCGGCCTCGGCGCTGGCCACATCGGCCGAGCAGTGCGGGCAGGTGGTTTCGTGGGCATGGATGTACTGCCAGCAGCCGCGGCACAGGGCCAGTCGGGTGGGCAGGCGTCCTTCCTCAGGGGATTTCTGCCCCTGGTTGATCCACGCCAGCTTGATCACCTGGCCGCTGTCGCTGACGCTGCTGACCGTCTCGCCGGTGTCGATGCGTTCGGTGATCAGGTCGAAGCGACCGACCGCGAACGACGCCTTGGCGGCGTCCTCAAGCTTGACGATGCGTTCGCGCAGGCCCTTTTTCTGCAGGTCCAGGGCGCGGTAGTGGCAGTACGGATTGTTGCCCGGCTTGCCCAGCAGCGAGTGCGAAGTCCAGGTGCAGCCGCCGCGGCACACGTCGTTGTAGTAGCAACTGCGGCAATAACCCCATAGGTCGTCGACCGAGCGCAGGCGGCCAAAATGCATGCCTTCGCTGTAGTGCCAGATGTCGTGCAGGCTCATGTCGCGCACATTGCCGCCGGAGAACCCCACTGTCGCCAGCGAAGGACAGCCCTTCACCGTGCCGTCGGCCTCCAGGGCCAGCACCGTTTGCCCGGCGGCGCAGCCGCTCCAGTGCACGCGCTCGTCGCCGAAGCCGCGCCACATATGTTCGTAAGGGCCGTAGTAACCGATGTTGTTGCCGATGTTCATCAGCAGGCCGCGTTCCAGGCCTTCGCGGTAGAGGCGCGCCAGCAGCGGCATGACCTCCAGCAATTGATAGGGCTGCAGCAAGAGTTCCGGGTGATCCACCGCATTGCCCATGGCCACCGTCAGCTGGATCTGCCAATGGGTGGCGCCCAGTTCGATGATCAGGTCCATCAACTGCGGCAAGTCGGGCAGGGTGGCCGCGCCGATCTGCGTGTTGACGCTGACCGCGAGCCCGGCCTGCTTGGCCCGGCGCAGGGTGTCCACGGCCTTGTCGAAGGATCCCGGGACGTTGCGCACGGCGTCATGCAAGGGCGCCAGGCCGTCCAGCGAAACCCCCACGCCGTTGAGCCCGGCATCCACCGCGGCCTGCATTTTCGCCGGGGTGAGGTTGCGCCCGCCGGTCTGGATCGCGCAGTAGATGCCGTGGTCGTGGATGGCCTGGATCAGGCGGGTCCAGTCCTTGCGCAAATAGGCTTCGCCGCCGATCAGGGTGACTTCCCGCGTGCCGAGGGCGGCGAGGGCGTCGATCACGTCGAGGCATTCCTGGGTGTTCAGTTCGTTGGGGCGTCGATGGCCGGCGCGGGAGCCGCAATGCAGGCATTTGAGGTCGCAGGCGAGGGTGATTTCCCAGACCACATGCACCGGTACGTAACGCTTGAGGTCGGTTTCGCTGAGGTAGCGGGCGGGGCGATTGGCTGACATGGACAGTCCTTTGGGCGCACACAGGCGCGCGGCACGAACCTGGCGGATGTCCGCGCCGTCCCTGGCACTGCCGGCCCGGGCGGACATAGGGTTTGCCAGTGGGGAACCGGGCCTGGCCCCGGGGAAGGAAGGCCAGGCCCGGACGCCACCTTTCAGCGAGCTTCGAGGCGGGTGATCTCGGCGTTCAGCTGCTGCAAGGCGCTGCGCAGCGCATCGCTGCTGGCCAGCTGCTGTTCGCCCTGGAGGACGACTGCCTTGAGTTGCGCCAGGTCACCGCTGGCTTGGGCATGCTGCACCGCAACGGCATACAGCGGAATGGGGTGATGCGGCACGGGTTCCGGGTGCGGGATCGACGCCTGGCTGACGGTGGCGTGCTGCACGTCCTGCCAGTTGCCCTGGTAGCAGTATTTGTAGCTGGCGAAACCGCTGGCCCAGTCGAGCCCGAGAATGCCTTGCAGGTGGAAGGTCTCGGCAATCTGGCTGGTCGGGCCACTGGGGTTGCCGGCGAGCGTCAGGATGATGTGGCCTTCGGTCGACGGGTGCAGATGCAGTTGGGAATAGGTGCCCCACACGTCGGCGAAGAAGTTCACCGGCGGATAGGTGCTCTTGAAGACGCGGGCCACGCCGCTGACTTTTTTCTGTGGGGTGTTGACCAGGAGGTCGAGGGTCAGAACCGGGGCCCCCAGCAGCGCCGTGGTGACGTGGAGGCGGGTGTGGAACAGTCCAGTTTGCATGGTGCAACTCCTTGTTCGTATTCAGGGAAGTCGGGTCAGGGGCGAGCGGCGGTCAGCGGCGCTCGAGCTTGCCGATTTCGTCCTTGGCTGCATCCAGCGCGCTGCGCAGTTGAGGCAGTTGATCCAGTTGCTGTTGGGCCTGGCTGGCCAGGGTTTTCATCTGGGTCAGGTCGCCGCTGGCGATGGCGCCATGGATCGGCGCGGCATACAGCGGATGGATCGGTGGATACGCCGGCAGGGGAACGGTTTCCTGTTGCGATTGCAGGGTGTAGGAGGGCACCGGCTCGACGAGATGGGCTGGAACGTTTTCGATCGATACCCAGTACTGGCCGTTGTAGTACTGGTAGTTGGCAATGCCGCTCTGCCAGTCGTCGCCCACCACCAGCTGGATCTTGAAGGTGACGATCGAGTTGGAACTCGGTCCGCCCTGATTGCCCTGGGCGGTGATCAGGATCTTGCTCTCGCTGGGCGGCAGGACGGTGAGGTAGGTGTATTGCCCCCACACATCGGACTCCAGGATCAGCGGTGGGTTGGTGGTCTGGGTGATCACCGAGGTGCCGCGCACGGTCTGCTCGGGGGTGTAGACCAGCAGGTCGAGGGCAAGGCTCGGCGCGCCCGGAATCGGATTGCCGATCCGGTAGCTGAGGGGAAACAGGCCAACAGGGGACGTAGTGGAACCGGACATGATTGCCTCCATTGCATTAGAAAATGGAAACGGCGTTAGCGCCGTTCCAGACGGGCGACTTCCTGTGCCAACTGCTCGTAAGCGCTGCTCAGATCCTTGGATTCTTTCTGGGATTTATCGCGCTGTTTGAGCAGGGACTTCATCTGCGGCAGGTTGCCGAGGGAGATTGCTTTCTGAATCGCCACTCCATAGGGCGGAATGACATGTTGCGAGGATGAACTCATGGCGTTGCCTTCCGTGGGAGGTTGTAGAGACTGCGCTATCCGGCAGCTTTTGCAGTTAAGCAGGCCGGGCACGGGGCAAACGCAAGGGCCACCGAATAACTTTGAATAGCCGTTATCGGGAAAAAATATATTCAGGCGGGACAAGCAACTGGCGCGGCGACATAGCGCGTTTGGCAATCAGCAGGACGCGGCTTACGAAGAATAGATACAAGCGGCGGGGCGCACTTCGACTCTCGGAAGTAGGGGGGAAAAGGGCTGGATCGCCCCGGCCCGGCGTCAGGCCACGGCACTCTGTGGCGCGCTGTTCAACAGTCGCTCCAGGGCGCCGCTGAGCAGGTGTTCCAGCAGGTTTTCGCGCTCGTGTTCGGCCAAGGGCTGTTCGGCCAGCCAGCCGGGCGCACTGTTGAGCAGGTTGGCGATGGCATGCCCGGTGGCCAGCAGCACCGCGTCGCCGAGCCGCGGCAGCGGGCCGAGGAGCATCAGCAGGCGGCGTTCATATTGCTCGCGCAACTGGCGCACCCGTTGCTGCTGGTCCGGGTTCAGGCAACCGCTGTCGCGCTCCACCAGGCGGAAATGCCGGGGCAGTTCCCGGTGCAGTTTCAGGTGGGCGCGGATCAGGGTGCGCAGGCGATCGTCCGGCGCCTTGCGCCGCCGTTCGATGCGCCCCAGGGTGCCGAGCAGTTCGTCGTAGAATTCTTCGATCAGGTCCAGCAGCAGGTGCTGCTTGCTCGGGTAATGGTGATACAGCGAGCCCGGGGTCAGCCCCAGATGGCTCGCCAGCTCGCGCATGCCGACCTGGCCGAAGCCCTTACTGGCGAACAGCTCCAGGGCCCTGTCGCGGCTTTCGGCGAAACGCGAGCAACGCTCAGCCATAGCGATGGAAGCCGCGTTCGGTCTTGCGCCCCAGGTAACCGGCGGCAACCATTTCCTTGAGCAGCGGCGCGGGCCGGTATTTGCTGTCGTTGAAGCCGTCGTAGAGGGCTTGGAGGATCGCCAGCAGGGTGTCCAGGCCGATCAGGTCGGCCAGGGCCAGCGGGCCGATCGGCTGGTTGCAGCCCAGGCGCATGCCGGCGTCGATGTCCTCGGCGCTGGCCAGGCCTTCCTGCAACACCAGGATCGCCTCGTTGATCATCGGCACCAGGATCCGGTTGACCACGAAGCCCGGGCGGTTGCCGGCGGTGATCGCAACCTTGCCCAGGCGCGTGGCCATGTCCAGGGCCAGGGTGTGGGTCGCGTCGCTGGTCTGCAGGCCGCGAATCACTTCGATCAGGCCCATCACCGGCACCGGGTTGAAGAAGTGCAGGCCGATAAAGCGCTCGGGCGCGCTGACGCTGGCGGCGAGCTGGGTAATCGACAGCGACGAGGTGTTGGAGGCGATGACACAGGTGCTGGCAACCTGGGCGGCGATCTGTTGCAGCACCCGCAGTTTCAGCTCGAGGTTTTCCGTGGCGGCCTCGATCACCAGCTGCGCATCGACCAGGCTGGCGTAGTCGGTGCTAGTGCGGATGCGCCCCAGAATCGCCTGTTTCTGCGCTTCGTCCAGGCTGCCCTTGGCGATCTGCCGGTCGAGGTTTTTGCCCACCGTGGCCACGGCCTTTTGCAGGGCGCTGTCGCTGATGTCCAGCAAGGTCACTTCGAACCCGGCCTGGGCACAGACCTGAGCGATACCGTTACCCATGGTGCCAGCGCCGATCACGCCGATATTCTGCAGATTCATCTTGGCTTCTCTTTCTTCGTCCGGGCGTGTCGCAGAGCAGCGCGAACGCGTCTTGCAATGCAACCTTCGAGGCGCGAGTCTAGTGCCCGCGCCGACCCCGGCCTATGCCAAAAGCGCTCAGCCGCGCTGGCGTTTTTTGCCATGTTCACAGCCACAGAGAGCAGTCATTCCATGCGGGAAAAGGATTCGGTCGCGGTCTACTTCGTGCAGGTCATGGTCCACGCCTTGCGTGAACGGCCCGAGCGCCTGGCCGCGGTGCTGGCCGAGGCGGGCATCGATCCGGCCTTGCTCGGCCAGCCCGAGGCGCGGGTGCCGGCCAGCGCGTTCGCGGCCCTGTGGCTGATTCAGATCCGCGAGCTGCGGGACGAGTTTTTCCAGCTTGATTCCCATGGCCTGCCGCCGGGGGCTTTCGCCCTGATCTGCCGTGGGCTGATCCAGGAGCCAACCCTGGAAAAAGCCCTGCGCCAGTGCCTGGCCAACTTCGGCCTGTTCCTGCGCGACTTTCGCGGCAGCCTCAGTGTGCGTGGCAAGCGCGCGGTGCTGAGCCTCGACAGCCTGCCCCGCGATGAAGCCGCCGGGCGTTTTGGCGAAGAGACCTTCCTGGTGCTGATGATCAGCCTGCTGTGCTGGCTCGGCGGACGGCGCATTCCTATCGACCGCGCCGACTTCCGTTATCCGCGCCTGTCCCTGAGCGACGATGCCTTGCTCTGGGGGCCGAACCTGACCTTCGGCGCCGAGCGCACCGAAATCGAGTTCGCCAGCCGCTTTCTGCGCCTGCCGGTGGTCCAGGACCTGGCCTCGCTCAAGGTCTTTCTGCGCAGCGCGCCGCAGTGGCTGGTGATCCGTTTTCGCAACCAGCACGGCCTGGCGACCCAGGTCTATCAACGCCTGCGCCGCAGTCATTACAGCCAGTGGCCGACTCTGGAAGCCTTCGCCAGCGAAGCCGGGATCAGCCCCAGCACCCTGCGCCGGCGCCTGGAGCGCGAGGGCGTGTCGTACCAGGAAATCAAGGACGAAGTGCGCCGCGGCATGGCCGTCGAACTGCTGCGCCAGAGCCGCGCGAGCATCGGCGAAATTGCCGAGCGCACCGGCTTCCAGGAGCCCAGCGCCTTCCACCGCGCGTTCAAGAAATGGACCGGCGAAAGCCCTGGCCGCTACCGCGCGCGCTACCAGCCTGCGAGCTGACAGGCTGGCGCGCCCGCCTCAGTTCAAACCGCCAACCCCAAGACCTGCAACTGCCGCCGGGTCTCAGCCGCCGACTGGTGGTGAATCGCATTCCAGCCCAGGGCGTTGGCGGCGACGATATTCGGCGCGTGATCGTCGATGAACACCAGCTCCTGAGGCGCCACCTCCGGCAGGTGCGCGCGAATGCGTTGCAGCGTGGTGTGGTAGATCTCGGCATCAGGCTTGATCTGCCGCTCCTGCCCGGACACCACGATGTCGCGAAAACGCCGCAGGAATGGGTAGTTGTCCCAGGCATAGGGGAAGGTCTCCCGGGACCAGTTGGTCAGCCCGAACAGCGGCATTTGCGACTGGTTCAGGTCTTCCAGCAAGGCCACGCCTTCATCCAGCTGGCCGCGGAGCATTTCCGGCCAACGCCCGTAATAGGCCTCGATCAGGGGCGCATGTTCCGGGTGTTCGGCCACCAGGCTGTGGGTCGCTTCGGCCAGCGTCCGTCCGGCGTCCTGTTGGGTATTCCAGGCCTGGGTGCAAATGGTGTCGAGGAACCATTGGCGGCGGGCATCGTCAGGGATCAGTTGGCGGTACAGATGGTGCGGATTCCAGTCGAACAGCACGCCACCAAAATCGAAAACCACAGCACGAATTGTCATGAACACGTCCTTTTGAGCGGTTGTGGGTCAGGGCGACATCCTGCGACGGCGTGCGGCGCAATGCAATTTATCGGCGGCCCAGGCCCGGTTTCCGGCGCACTGACAGGCGGTGCTCGCCGGGCTGTTCGTGCCAGGGCCACAGCCATCCGTCAGTCGACAATCACCTGTTCGTTCGGGTCATCGCCCAGGCACACCGTCAGCTGTTGCCCGGCCTTGTTGAACGCACAGTTGGGCAGGGCCTGCTGCTTGATAAAGTTCAGCGGCGGGAGGATGAACAGGCTGGCCAGGATCAGCGCGCCGACGGTCCGGAGAAACAGCACGTCCGCGCTAGTGGCGGCTGGCCGAGGCTTGAGACGCCCGCGCCGATACCAGTGCAGCCCGCTGAAGATAAAGCCGCAGCCGATCGCCATCGCGTAGTCCAGCTCCCAGGCTTGCGGGCTGAAGATCAGGTTGCCGTCGGCATCGTCCGGATAATTGATCCGCCACCAGGCACCCAGCAGCAGCGGCACCATCCCGGCGACGATCCAGGTCAGGCGGGCGCCGGGCATGCGCGTGAGCAGGGCCAGGCTCAGGCCGAGGGCGCAGAGGAGCCAGATGCCGAGGTACAGCTGAAAGCCCATGGCCCCGCCGAACAGGGTGCCGCTGACGTCCCGGGGGACGACCAGTTGCAGGTCGGCAAATACCATCAGCGCCAGCGGGGCCGCCACGGCGATTCCGCTCAGGAGGGCATTGATCCATAACCACAGGGTGAACAGGCGACGCATGGGAGTTCTCGACAAAGACAGGGAAGGGGATGGCACGGGGCATGCCGGACTCAAGCGAATGGCAAGCCGCTGCCGGTGGCGGACAGGGCCGCATCACCAGGCTGGAATAGGCGAATAGCGAAGGTGCAGATCAGGTGCGGGGTACCGGGCAGCAGCATGGCTGGACGGGCAATGATCGGGGCAGGCGCCAACACGTTTCTTCCTTGGGCGGTGTTCGGGGCGCGAAGTATGCAAGGCCGCCACCGGTTTTGCATCAGCCGCTGTGCAGTGCCGGGCAGCAGGGCGGGGCACAGAGGCCCCGCCCGAGGGGGTTAGAACTGCTCCGCTTCGAGGCCGAACAGCGAGGAACTGCCGGCGCGGATGCTCTGCTCCAGGCTGAGGATGCGCGGCAGCAGGCGGCTGAAGTAGAAGCGCGCCGTGGCCAGCTTGGCGCCGTAGAAACTCTCGTCCTCGGCGTACTTGTGCTCCGCCACCTGGGCCATGCGCGCCCACAGGTAGGCGTAGGCCACGTAGCCGAAAAGGTGCAGGTACTCGACGCAGGCGCTGCCCACCGCGTTGGGGTTCTGCACCGCCTGCTCCCGTAGCCAGTCGCTGAGGTCTTCCAGGCGCTGCACGGCGTCCAGCAATTCAGCGGCGTAGGCGGCGCCGGGCAGGTAGGCGTAGTCGCGGATCTCGCCGGTGAACAGGCGCAGGGCCACGCCGCCGTTGCCCACCACCTTGCGGCCCAGCAGATCCAGGGCCTGGATGCCGTTGGTGCCTTCGTAGATCTGCGCGATGCGCACATCCCGCACCAGCTGCTCCTGGCCCCATTCGCGGATATAGCCGTGGCCGCCGAAGACCTGCTGGCCGAGGATGCAACTGTCCAGCCCGGTGTCGGTGAAGAACGCCTTGGCCACCGGGGTCAGCAGCGCCACCAGGGCCTCGGCGTTGTGTCGCTCATGGGGCTGGTCGGCGAACTTGGCCAGGTCCAGCTGCTGGCCGACGTAACTGGCGAAGGCCCGGCCGCCCTCGGTCATGGCCTTCATGGACAGCAGCATGCGCCGCACATCGGGGTGGACGATGATCGGGTCGGCGATCTTGTCCTTGGCCACCGGGCCTGCGGGCGAGCGGCTCTGGATGCGCTCGCGGGCATAGGTGCGGGCGTTCTGGTAGGCGTTCTCGGCGCAGCCGATGCCCTGGATGCCGATGGACAGGCGCTCGTAGTTCATCATGGTGAACATCGCCGCCAGGCCCTTGTTGGCCTCGCCGATCAGCCAGCCGCTGGCGCCGTCGAAGTTCAGCACGCAGGTGGCCGAGGCCTTGATCCCCATCTTGTGCTCGATGGAACCGCAGCTCACCGCGTTGGCCTGGCCGAGGTTGCCCTGGGCGTCGACCTGGATCTTCGGCACCAGGAACAGCGAGATGCCCTTGGGCCCGGCCGGGGCATCCGGCAGCTTGGCCAGCACCAGGTGGATGATGTTTTCGGTCAGGTCCTGCTCGCCGCCGGTGATGAAGATCTTGCTGCCGCTGATCCGGTAGCTGCCGTCGGCCTGGGGTTCGGCGCGGGTGCGGATGATCCCCAGGTCGGTGCCGGCATGGGCTTCGGTGAGGCACATGGAGCCGGCCCAGCGGCCTTCGTACATGGGCGGCAGGTACAGCGCCTTGAGCGCCTCGCTGGCATGGGCGTCGATGGCCAGGCAGGCGCCGGAGCTCAGGGCCGAATACAGGGCGAAGCTGGAATTGGCGGCGTAGAGCATCTCTTCGAACTGCACCGCGAGCATCTTTGGCATGCCCATGCCGCCGTAGGCCGGGTTGCCGCTCAGGCCGACCCAGCCACCCTGGATATAGGTGCCGTAGGCCTCCTTGAAACCGGTGGGGGTACGCACCTGGCCGTTGTCCCAGGTGGCGCCTTCCTCGTCGCCGCTGCGGTTGAGCGGGGCGATCAGTTGGCCGGTGACCTTGGCCGCCTCTTCGAGAATCGCGTCGGCGGTATCGGCATCCACCGTCTCCGCCAGGGCCGGCAGCCGGGCCCAGAGCTTGGGCGCGTTGAACACCTCATGGAGAACGAAGCGCATGTCGCGCAGGGGGGCATTGAATTCGGGCATTGCAAGAACCTCGTGCAAAAGTGGAGGTTGAACGGCCGGGGGGCCGGGTGATTCAAAAAGGCTAGACCCCGCCATGCCGACTCCCTGCAGGGCAACGGCGTGCGCGGGGTTTCTGTCTATTCAAGCTAGAGGTTTTTCGCCATGTCGCGCAGGACGAACTTCTGGATCTTGCCGGTGGAGGTCTTGGGCAACTGGCTGAACACCACGGTGCGCGGCACCTTGAAGCCCGCCAGGTGTTCCCGACAGAAGGCAATGATCTGGGCCTCGCTGACCTGCTGGTGGTCGGCCTTGAGGGTGATGAAGGCGCAGGGTGTCTCGCCCCATTTCTCGTCGGGGCGGGCCACCACCGCGGCTTCCAGCACCGCCGGGTGGCGATAGAGCACACCCTCCAGCTCGATGGTGGAGATGTTCTCGCCACCGGAAATGATGATGTCCTTGAGCCGGTCGCGGATCTCCACATAACCGTCCGGGTGGGTCACCCCCAGGTCGCCGGTATGGAACCAGCCGCCCTCGAAGGCCTCGGCGGTGGCGCTGGGGTTCTTCAGGTAGCCCTTCATCACCGTGTTGCCGCGCATGAAGATCTCGCCGATGGTCTGGCCGTCGCGTGGCGTGGGTTCGAGGGTTTTCGGGTCGGCCACCATCACCCCTTCCAGGGTCGGGTAACGCACGCCCTGGCGCGACTTGATCTGCGCCCGCTGTTCCAGGGGCAACTCGTCCCAGGCCGCATGCCAGGCGCACAGGGTCACCGGGCCGTAGACCTCGGTCAGGCCGTAGACGTGGGTCACCTTGATGCCCATTTCCTCCACCGCGCCAATCACCTTGGCCGGTGGCGCGGCCCCGGCGACCATGGCGTTGACCGGGTGGTCGATGGCGGCCTTGGCCGAGTCCGGCATGTTCACCAGGGCATTGAGCACGATCGGCGCGCCGCACAGGTGCGTGACCTGGTGCTCGCGGATCAGGTTGAGGATCTTCTGCGGGTCGACCCGGCGCAGGAACACATGGACCCCGGCCAGGGCGGTGACGGTCCAGGGGTAGCACCAGCCGTTGCAGTGGAACATCGGCAGCGTCCACAGGTACACCGGGTGGTTGCCCATGGCCCAGGTCATCTGGTTGCCCAGGGCGTTGAGGTAGGCGCCGCGGTGGTGATAGACCACGCCCTTGGGGTTGCCGGTGGTGCCCGAGGTGTAGTTCAGGGCGATGGCCTGCCATTCGTCATCCGGCCACTGCCAGGCGAATTCCGGGTCGCCCTCGGCGAGGAAAGCCTCGTAGTCCAGCTCGCTGACCGGCTGGCCCTCGCCGTACTCGGGGTCGTCGAGGTCGATCACCAGCGGCGGCTGGTCGAGCATGGCGACGGCGGCGTGGATCACCTCATGGAATTCGCGGTCGGCGATCAATACCTTGGCCTCGCCGTGGGCCAGCATGAAGGCGATGGCCTCGGCGTCCAGGCGCACGTTGAGGGCATTGAGCACGGCGCCGATCATCGGCACGCCGAAGTGGGCTTCGAGCATGGCCGGGATGTTCGGCAGCATCACCGCCACCGTGTCGTTCTTGCCGATCCCGCGCCCGGCCAGGGCCGAGGCCAGGCGCCGGCAGCGGCTGTAGGTCTGGGCCCAGGTGCGGCGGATCGAACCGTGGATCACCGCCGGGTAATCGGGGTAAACGGCGGCGGTGCGCTCGATGAAGCTCAAGGGGGACAGGGCGATATGGTTGACGGCCGTCGGCGCGAGGCCTTGCTCGTAGATGGACATGGTTCGGGTATCCGGTGGCTGATTGTTAGCTCTATTGGCCGAGGCCATTTTTGTGGCACTCGGTGACTTATCCGGAGGCTTTTATATACTGTTTGGCAATGAATATGGAAGTACTACCTGAGTTGTATGGTACTTCTACTATATTAATAATTCGCTGATCCAGCCCGCAGGTTTATCGACAATGCCCACCTCCACCCACTTGAGCCACTGGCTGCACCTGCAGCGTGAAGGCCGGCTGCCGGACTCGCCCTGGCTCGGCCATGACCCGCTACCCAGCCTGTTGCTGGACGCCGAGGCGCGGCCCGTGGACCTGAACCCGGCACTCTTGCAATGGCTGGATAACGAGGCGCCGAGCGAGGTTTCGGCGCTGCTGCCGGTCAATCACCCGGCCCTGGTCCGCGCGTGCCTGAAGCAGCAGCGGGCCATCGAAGAGGTCGAGGCCCAGTGGGGCGAGCGGGTGCTGCTCTGGAGCTTTATCCCCGACCCGCACCGGCAACGGGTTCTGGCCCGCTGCCGCGAAGCCACGGCGCAGATCCTCGCCGAGCGCGAGTCGGCCACGGCCCGGCGCCTGTACCGGCTGATCACCGAGAACACCACCGACCTGATTTCCCGGCATACCCCGGACGGCACCTTTCTCGACGCCTCGCCGGCCTCCTGGACCCTGCTCGGCTACTGGCCCGAGGAACTGCGCGGGCGCCTGGCCCGCAGCCTGTTCCACAGTCAGGACCTGGCCGGGCTGACGCAGCGCGCCCGGGACGCCCTGGAGCAGGACGGCTACCACACCATGACCTACCGCATCCGCCATCGCGACGGCCATTACCTGTGGTTCGAGACCGCCTGCCGGGCGATCCGCGAAACCTACACCGGGGCGGTGGTGGAGGTGGTGGCGGTGTCCCGGGACATCACTTCCCGGGTCCAGGCCGAAGAGAACAAGCGGCGCCTGGCGGAAGTGGTGGAGGCCAACCCCGACCCGGTGCTGTTCATCCAGCCCGGCGGCGCGGTGACCTACCTCAACCCGGCGGCCCGGCGCACCCTGGGCCTGGAGGCCGGGCAGCCGATGCCGGACCTGGCAAGCATCCTCACCCCGGAGGTGCTGCACAGCCTGCAACGCGAAGGCTGGCACCGCGCCGAACACAGCGGCCGCTGGAGCATCGAGGCGCGCCTGCAACCGCCGGCCGGCGGCGCTTCGGTGCCGGTGTCGCTGATGTTGCTGGCCCATCGCGCGGCCAGTGGCGAGCGCTTCTATTCCCTGGTGGCCCACGACCAGAGCGAACGGGAATTGCGCGAGGCCCAGCAGCGCCATCACCAGGACGAACTGGCCCACACCGCGCGCCTGGTGACCCTGGGCGAACTGGCCTCGGGCATCGCCCATGAGATCAATCAGCCGCTGGCGGCGGTGGTCAATTACGCCAACGCCAGCCAGCGTTATCTGCAAGCCCTCGACACTCAGCCCGAGGCCGCCCGCAAGGTCGCCCAGGGCCTGGAGCGGATCGCCGAACAGGCCACCCACGCCGCCGAAGTGATCAAGCGCCTGCGGGCCTTCCTGCGCAAGGGCGGGCGCCGGGTCCAGGCCCTCGACCTGGCCGAGGTGGCCCGGGAAACGGTGCGTCTGTGCGCCTGGGAGGCGCAGGCCTGCCAGGTGACGATCGAGCTGCGCCTGGCGGATAATCTGCCGCCGGTGTACGCCGACCGGATCTTGCTCGAGCAGGTGCTGTTGAACCTGTTGCGCAACGCCATCGAGGCCAATCGCGAGGTCCATCCGCAGCAGGGCTCGCAGATCGTCCTCGGTGCCCAGGCCACTAGCGAGGGCGGGGTTGAGGTCAGTGTCAGCGACCAGGGCCCGGGCGTCTCCGCCGAGCAGCTGGCGCAGCTGTTCACCCCGTTCTACACCAGCAAGGCCAACGGCCTGGGGCTCGGGCTGTCCATGAGCCGCAGCATCGTCGAAGGCTTCGGCGGCGACTTGCAGGCCCAGCCCCAGAGCCGCGGCCTGAAGATGTGCTGCCACTTGCCGGCGACGGCCCCGGCGCAAGCCGATTCACCCACCCAACCGACAACAGGAGCAAGGCAATGACGAGTGCGGCGCAGCAGCTGGTGTATGTGGTCGACGACGACCCGGGCATGCTCGACTCCACCGTCTGGCTGCTGGAGTCGGTGGGCCTCAAGGCGGTGCCCTTCACCAGCGGCCGGGAGTTCCTCGAACACTGCGACCCCAGCCTCGACGCCTGCGTGCTGCTGGATGTGCGCATGCCCGGCATGGGCGGGCTCAACGTCCAGGAAGAGCTACGCCAGCGGGATATCCACCTGCCGCTGATCTTTGTCAGCGGCCACGCCGATGTGCCCATCGTGGTGCGGGCATTCAAGGCCGGCGCCGTGGACTTCATCGAGAAGCCCTATAACGAACAGCTGCTGCTGGACAGTGTGCAGCAGGCCCTCAGTCGCGCCGACGACCGCCACAGCCGCAACGCCGGGCAGGCCCGGGTCGAAGCGCGCCTGGAGAGCCTCACGCCGCGGGAGAGGGACGTGTTGCTGCCGTTGGTGCAGGGCTACAGCAATCGCGAGATCGCCGAGCAGCTGGGGGTCAGCGTCAAGACCATCGACCTGTACCGGTCACGGGTGATGAAGCGCATGCAGGCCGAGCACCTGCCGGAACTGGTGGGCATGGCCATCGCCGTCGGGCTGGTGGACCCGCTGCAATTGCGCTGAGGCTGCGGCCACCGCACTTTTTGCGTTTTTGCGGTTCTACTCCTGGCCAGGCCGCGCCGATTCCCCGCGCGGCCAGAGTCCAGAACGGTGCCGATGGTTTATCCGCTTTCTCGTTGTTTCCTGCGCGTGTTTTGCCTGCGTATGCTGCGCCAGCCGTTGTGGCTGGCGGCTGTCTTGATGGTCTGCGCCAGTGGCTGCAGCCAGCAGCAGGGGCGTGACATGGTCCACCAGTTCAGCAATGGCAAACCCCAGGAATTCTTCCAGACCAGCGTCGACCGCATGGCCACCCTGAGCATGCGCGACAACCTGCAAAGTCTTTACCTGCTGATGAATAAGCTTTACCTGCGCAACCCCAGCCAGTGGCGCGAGTGGGGGTATACCGATGCCACCAGCGCCGCGCGGGATATCCGCCAGGCCATCGAGCAGCAGAAGGCCTTGCCGGCCCTGGGCAACCGTCGCGACCTGGCGGCGTTGAGTTATGCCCTGAGCCCGGAGTTTCGCGGCGATCGGGTCGGGGCCTTTATCTATGCCATCGGTAGCATGCTGGTGACCGCCCATGGCGGGCGCACCGAATTTTTTATGACCGACACTATCGATCCGCAGTTTGTCAGTAACGCTGCGCGCAATATTGAAAAGGCCACCTGGATGCTCAGTCAGCGGCAGGGGGCCAATGGGGAGTTGTTGCTGTTTTCCAATGAGATTTCGGAGGAGGGCAGCAATCTGAGTTTTGCTGTGGAGTTTGGGAAGATTGTGGCGCGCCTCGACCTGCTGACTCAGATGCTTGACGAGCGCTACCGGCGGATTGGGTTGAACTATGCGCAAAGCTTGTTGCTGATGAATTTTTTGCCGGTGCAGTAGGGGGGCTGTCGTTCGCGGGGCCTCCGTTGCTGCGGGGGCTTCTGTAGGAGCGAAGCTTGCTCGCGATGGCGTCGGCTCTGGCACTGCATTTCTTGGACGGTGTACATATCCATTCCTGCGGTAACGGCTGCTTATGGTTCCGCCCTTACGGCGGGTCACTTTGGAAGAGCGCCAAAGTAACCAAAACGCTTCGCCCCCCACTCGGTGCCTCGCCTAGGCTCGGCATACCCTCACTCCGGCATTGATCCGTGGGCCGCCGCCACAGGCCATCCATGGCCTGGGGCGGCTAACCCGGCATCCCTGCCGGGTTACCCACGGCTCAATACCTGCGTTCGGCCATCGTGGTTAACGGGGCCTTCAGATCAAAAGCCAAAGCCAGAGCAAGACGGCGGCCTGCCGGCCGGCCTGGGGGAGTGCGCTCCCTGTAGCCGCTGCCGAGCCTGCGAGGCTGCGATCGGCCCCGAAGGGGGCGCAAGATCTTGAGATCGTTGAAGGCCTGCGGCCTTATCGCAGCCTTCGGCAGCGACTACAGGGGAGGCAGTAGGTTACGCATCTTCTGTAGGAGCGAGGCTTGCCCGCGATGAGGTCCGTGAGGTCGCCATCGCCAGCACGCCGGTATCTGCATGCCGCCAACGCAAGGCTTGCGGTACTATGGCCGCCCACGTTTTCTGGAAGTTGCCTGGATGAGTAAGCCCGGTCAATTGGTGCTGGTCGCGCTGCGCAAGATGATCGCCTCGGGCGAGCTGGCGGCGGGGGAGCGGTTGATGGAGATTCCCACGGCGGAGCTGTTCGGGGTGTCGCGGATGCCGGTGCGCATGGCGTTTCGCACTCTGGAGCAGGAAGGCCTGCTGGTGCGTTTTGGCGGGCGTGGGTTCCAGGTGCGTTCGGTGAGTGCCGAGGACATCGCCGGGGCGGTCGAGGTGCGGGGGGTGCTCGAGGGGCTGGCGGCGCGTCAGACTGCCGAGCGTGGTTTGTCGGAGGAGGCGCGGGCGGCCCTTGAGTTGTGCCTGGCCCAGGGCGACCAGTTGTTCGCCAAGGGCTATGTGACCGAGGACGACCTGGAGGTCTATCACGACCTCAACATGCGTTTTCACCAGGTGATTGTCGAAGGCAGCCACAACCCGGCGATCGCCGATGCCCTGGCGCGCAACGATCACCTGCCGTTCGCCTCGGTGACCGCGCTGGCGGTGGATCGCCAGGACATGGCCCGCGAATACCGGCGCTTCAACTACGCCCATATGCAGCACCATTCGGTGTTCGATGCCCTGGTCAATCGCCAGGGCGCGCGGGCCGAGGCAATCATGCGCGAGCATGCCAACGCGACCCTGCGTTATGCCGAGATCTTCAGCAGCGCGGCGGCGGACGAGCGGATGAAGGTCATTCTCCGCCCCGCCTGAATCCCCTCAGATATCCAGCACCAGCAGCGGCGTTTTCGAGCGCGAGCAGCAGGGGGTGAACTGGTCGTTGCGCGCCTGTTCGTCCTCGGTGAGGAACAGGTCGCGGTGCTCCGGCACCCCCTCCAGCACCCGGGTCAGGCAGGTGCCACAAATCCCTTGTTCGCACGACATGGCAATCTCGATGCCATGGCTCTCCAGGACCTGCACCACGCTCTTGTCCGCGGGCACCTCGAAGACCTGGCCACTGCTGGCGACCTTGACCGAGAAACTGCCATCGGCGCGGGTGTCGACGGCGGCGGCGAAGTACTCGCGATGCAGGCATGGCTCCTGCCAGCCCGCGGCCTTGGCCGTGTCCAGCACGTGCTGCATAAAGCCGCCGGGACCACACACATAGAGATGAACGTCGTTGCGCGGCGCGGCCAGGACCTTGGCCGCGTCCAGCGCTGTCTCGGGTTCCTGGTCGAAATGCAGGAACACCCGGTCGGCAAAAGACGAGCTACATAGACGCTGGACAAAGGCCGCGCGCTCGCGCGAACGGGCGCAGTAGTGCAGCTCGAAATCCGCGCCGCTGTGGGCCAGGCGTTCGGCCATGCACAGGATCGGGGTGATGCCGATGCCGCCGGCGAACAGCAGGCTGCGCCGGGCTTCATGGGCCAACGGAAACAGATTGCGCGGCTCGCTGATAGGCAGCCGCGTGCCGGGGTGGATCTGCTCGTGCATGGCCAGCGAGCCGCCTCGGGAGGTCGGGTCCTTGAGCACGCCGATCAGGTAGCGATGGCGTTCTTCGGGGTGGTTGCACAGGGAGTATTGGCGGATCAAGCCGCCGGGCAGGTGCACATCGATATGCGCGCCGGCGCTGAAGGCCGGCAGCGGGCTGTCATCGGCACTGGCCAGCTCGTAGCTGCAGATGTCCTGGGCTTCGTCGTTACGGGATACCACCACCACATCGATCATCGTCGGTCCTCCGAGTGCTGCCGCCCATGGCGGTCACTTCTGTTTTTTTTATTGGGTAAAGGGCAGGGCGCGGCACCGGGAAAATGCCGCGTCGGATTCAGGCCGTGGCCGTGGCGATCAACTGCGCTTCGCCGGCGCGCTCCTGGGCGATCAGGCGCTCCAGCACCCGCCGCGACTGCACGCCGCCGGCGTCGATATTCAGCTTGAGCAGGTTGCGCGTGGGGTGGGCCAACAGGTTCTGTTGCTGGCGTTCGAGCATCTCCAGGTCTTCGCTGAAGATCTTGCCCTGGCCTTCGCGAATGCTGGCGGTCAGCGCCTCGTCCCGCGGGTTGAAGTTGCGCGCCATGCCCCAGAAGTACCAGATCGAGGTGTCGCTCTCCGGGGTGATGAAATCCACCACTATGCTCGACGCCTTGAACTGCGCCGGCGCGTCATAACCGCCCTGGCCGGCATGGGCCACACCGACCTCGATCAGCACATGGCTGGGCGGGGTGAAGCGGCAGATCTGCCAGCGGTCCACCGGCACGTCGTCGGCCAGGCCGTTGCCGCGCAGGGCCATGCGCCAGAACGGCGGGGCCATGATGTTTTCCATGTGCCGCGCGGTGACCACTTCGTCGCCTTCGACCCGGGTGGTCGGCGGCGCCTCGTCGATTTCCTTCTGGCCGATGCTGGAGGCGTGGACGTAGGTTTCGTGGGTCAGGTCCATCAGGTTGTCGATCATCAGCCGGTAGTCGCACTGGATATGGAACAGCCCGCCACCATAGGCCCACTCATCGCTGACCGCCCACTCCAGATGATGGATCAGCGCCGGATCGGCCAACGCCTGATCGCCGGGCCAGACCCAGATAAAACCGTAGCGCTCGACCACGGCAAAGGTCTTGTTGCAGGGAAAGCCGCGCACCCGTTGCCCGGGCATTTCCACGGTCTTGCCATCGCAACCCATCACCAGCCCGTGATAACCGCACACCAGGTTGCCGTTCTCCACATAACCCAACGACAGCGGCGCACCGCGATGGGGGCAGAAGTCCTCGACCGCCGCCACCTTGCCTTCATGCCCCCGGTAAAAAACCATCTTTTCACCACAGATCTGCCGGCCCAGGGGCTTGTCGGCGATTTCATCGGGGGTGCAGGCAACGTACCAAGTGTTCTTGGGGTACATGGAGGTTCTCCAGGCGGGTGATTGTTTTTATTTAATGGATCCATTAAATGAGCGACGGTGTTTGGGTGTCAACGATTTATATGGGGTTTAGGTTGTTTTTTGGGCGATTATCGGACTTTTAGTTTTTGTTAAGGTTTTTAATGGATCCATTCTTGAGTTTGCAACGGGGCTCCAACTGCCGATAGAGGAGCAGAAGTCCTTGCCGAAGGAGAGGTTCGCCGACGCTGATTGGGGAGCCCCACGCGTACTAGCGAGTCATGAACAGATCATGGGGCCTTACGTCGATCAGTCGCAGCAGGTACTGGAGATCGCGCCACGGCTTGCATCAAATCTGCCTGGCTATGGAGATATTTCGTTTGATGGGGAGGCAGTTGTCAGGTATTGGGCTGTCGGTGGTGGGGGAGGATCGAAAAGGTTGGCATGGCCCTTTGTCATGCAGCTGAAAAGATACATGAGAAGCGAATATAGATTGCAAGGCGGTGAAGCGTCACTGGAGTGCGTGTTAGGTAAGATAGCCCAGTAATTAGGGGCTCAGTTTCGCTGTATACTTTTAACTACATAGTCTTGGGCTCTATATGATTTCCGTATGCCACACATTGGATTCGTGATAAGCCAATGTGTGGTCAAATGAGTTATGGAGTTAACCCGGAACTATTGTTGTCAGAGATTTTCAACGATTTCGTCAATCGCTGAAACAGCATGGTCCCTGTAATCAGTTTTAACTTGAACTCTGTGACCGCTTATTGTTAGTTTTCCCGTTTGCATGGTTGAGAAAGGACAGCCACGAGCAAATGCAACTACGCCTGTGGTGCCAAAGTCTCTGATGTCGATAACACCGTCCCTTACATTATTGAATGTGAAGAAGTGAGGGTGTGACTTGATTAAACCTTTCAAATCACTATCGATCCCTGACAAGACGGCAGCAAAGGCAGATGCTGATCCCATATACTGTGTGAGACGATTTTTCAGAATTAGATGAACCTTTGGAAGTTCTCTATTGGCACCTTGCATCTTTGTCGCAAATGTATATTTCGCATATACCTCAGACGGAAGCTTCACTCCGTAAATCAATGAGAACGCGTTCTGAATGGCTCTTCGAGAGGAGTCGTCGGCCATCACAGGTAGAATGACCCGATCTGCTGAAGCAAGGGCAATTTGGGTGTACATCGAAAAACTTGGGTTCGTATCGATGAATACATAATCAAATTCATCTCGGATCTGATCCAAGAAATCGCCCATCCAATTGATTACCCCAAACCAGGCGTTAACTCCAGGTAGGTCTGCGTTTGCAAGGGTATTCATCGCAATGGCCTGGAGTTCCAGAAGTGGATCACCGCAAAGTAGGTCAATATTCTCTGGGACCATCTCATTGTAGTCTTTTGGACTGGTGAGAAAGTCCCACGCATCAAACGGGGGCGGTGCGAAAGGAGCGGGTAGTCGGGCGTCGAAGTAGCCGCCAATACTGCATCGTGGAACCAACCCTTGGCGTTCGAGTAGTTTTACGCTACCGCCATTAGCCAATCCACCGAGTAGAAGCTCGGAAAGGTTGGCTTGTGGGCACATATCGACGACGAGAATACGCTTTTCTGGGTTCAGTTCGGCGAAGCGGCACACTGCCTGAAATGTCAAGCTGGTCTTGCCTGTACCGCCTTTGTTATTCCAAACCGCGTAGGTGAGCATGATGACGTCCTTTGGGGAATATGTTGTTTTTGGACATTACCATGTCCAATATGGACATTCAAAAGGTTTTTTTGGACGTTTTAGGGGCTTAAGCCCTAAGTTTTTGTCCCAAATGTAATCTGCCCTGTCTCATGACCTACCAGTTCAGCAATCAAAGTACCCAGCACGTTTGCGTGACAGGTTGGGTGATGACCATTTTTCTAATTGAGTGAGATTACGATCTGAATTGCCCGCTGGTTTGGTGGCGCTTCTGAGGGACTTCTTGTGACCGACTCGTAAATGGCGGCTTCGCCCCACGGCAGTCATTCACCAACGCCTGCTGAGCCATTTGTAGGATCACTTTCCGCAAGCATCTTTTGGGCAGGCTGACTGTCGGCAGGCCGTGGGAAACTGGTGTCTATGAAGTCGCGGGCTTCAGCGGAACCTGTATCGAATTAAGATCTGAAGTGCTCAGTGTCGCTTACAGCGGCTGTGTGAGTTGCAAGTCAAGTCTATGCATTTCTGGTATCAGTCCTATCCAATCCGTGCCATTTATCAATCAATAGCCGAAGGGTAAGTTGGGCTCTGCGATTCCCCATCGAGAGCCCTTCATGACCCCGCATCTGATCCGCAAGTGCATGCCCGCCGCCAGGGCGGGCACCCTTTGTTTTGCCCTGTGCAGCGCTGCGTTTGCCGAGGCGGGTGAGCGCAGTCCGCTGGTGATCGAGGATCAGGGCAGCCTGATCGCGGGCGGTGGGGTGCGCACTCAGCCGGGGACTTTCGATCCCTATAACCCGATGAATCCCAGTGGCCAGACCTACCACGGCGACCATGTGTATGCCTTCTACCAGAAGCCGGTCGATGCACGGCCGTTGCCGATTGTCATGTGGCATGGCGCGGGGCAGTCGGCGAAGTCCTGGGAGACCACGGCCGATGGGCGTGAAGGTTTCCAGAACATCTTCCTGCGTCGCGGTTTCTCCACCTACCTGATCGACCAGCCGCGCCGTGGCGATGCGGGGCGCAGCCTGGTCGAGACGACGATCAAGCCGGTGGCGGACGAGCAGCTGTGGTTCAACCAGTTCCGCATCGGCCTGTGGCCCGAGACCTTCGCGGGCAGCCAGTTTCCACCGGGGCGGGAGGCGCAGGAGCAGTTCTTCCGTTCGATGACGCCCAACACCGGGCCCTACGACATTGAGGTGGTGTCCGATGGCGTCGCCGCGCTGCTGGAAAAGACCGGACCGGCGATCCTGTTCACCCATTCCCAGGGTGGCGGACCCGGCTGGCTGACGGCGATCAAGAGCCGCAACGTGCGGGCCATCGTCGCGTTCGAACCGGGCAGCAGCTTCGTGTTTCCCGAGGGCGAGGCGCCGGCGCCGATTGCCAGCGCGTTCGACACCCTCTCTGCGCAGGTCGTGACCCAGGCGCAGTTCGAGGCGCTGACGCGCATCCCCATCCTGATCCTTTATGGCGACAACATCCCGGCCCAGCCGGTGCGTTTGCCGGCCCAGGACAGCTGGCGTGCCCGGCTCGAGATGGCGCGCTTGTGGCGCGACGCGGTGAACCGGCATGGCGGTGATGCCCGGCTGATCCACTTGCCGGAGATCGGGATCAAGGGCAACAGCCACTTCCCGTTCTCGGACCTCAACAACCTCGAGATCGCGGATCTGGTTGCGAAGTTTCTCGCAGAAAAAGCGCTGGATTGACCATGGGCACGGAGCTGGTTGCCGTGTCCTTCAGAAGCAGGGCAGGAGTATTCAAATGAAGCAAAGGTTAAAGGCCACTCTCGTGGCCGCGATGGTCGGGATGTCAGCCGCCGAGGCTGCGGACTACAGGCAGAATCCGTTCACCCTGGTCTACGAGGGGGCGATCAGCAAGAACGAGCCGGGCAGGGTCAACATCCATCCGGTCAGCTACAGGCTCAATGGCCTGGACATCTCCGCCAACGTCTACACCCCGGCGAACTACGACCCGGCCAAAAAATACCCGGTCGTGGTGGTGGCGCACCCCAATGGCGGGGTGAAGGAGCAGGTCGCCGGCCTGTATGCCCAGCGCCTGGCGGACCAGGGCTACATCACCATCGCTGCGGACGCGGCGTATCAGGGCGCCAGTGGCGGCCAGCCGCGCAGCGCGGACAAGCCTGCGTATCGCATCGAGGATATCCATGGCATGGCGGATTTCATCGCCCGCTATCCCGGCGTCGATAACACGCGCCTGGGCCTGCTCGGCATCTGCGGCGGCGGTGGTTATTCGTTGGCCGCGGCGCAAACCGACAAGCGCTTCAAGTCGATTGCGACGGTGAGCATGTTCAACTCCGGGCGGGTTCGCCGCAATGGCTACAACGACTCGCAACTGGACAGCATCCAGCAACGCCTGCAGCAGGCGTCGGCGGCCCGTGCCCAGGAAGCGGCCGGCGGCGAAGTGCTGTATTCGGGGGATGCCAACCTGACCGACGAGCAGATCGCCAAATTGCCGTTCGCGCTGTATCGGCAGGGCTACGAGTACTACTGGAAGACCCATGCGCACCCCAACTCGACCTTCAAATACACCACCAGCAGCCTGCTGGACCTGATGCGCTTCGACGCGACCAACCAGATCGAGCTGATCCGGCAGCCATTGCTGATGATCGCCGGCAGCAAGGCCGACAGCCTCTACATGACCGAGGATGCGTTCGCCAAGGCCACCGGCACCCAGGACAAGGAGCTGTTCAAGATCGACGGCGCCACCCATATCGAAACCTACTGGGTGCCCCAGTATGTGGACCTGGCGATAGGCAAGCTGACGGCGTTCTACGCCAGGACGCTGTGATTCGGGCGCCGCAACGGCCCGCCACTTTAAATAGGCTCGACCCGCAAGGAACCCATCATGAACAAGACCCTGTTAGGGCTCGCGGTATGCGCCGCGGCGCCCTTGGTTGACGCGGCCGGCCAGGCTGCAAACCCCGGCGAGCCTTTCGCTGCCCAGCAGATCAGTCGTGCAGGCACCCAGGCTTCGGCCGTGGGCCCGGCGGATTACTTTTCCGGGCGGGTGCGCGTCGATCCGCTGTTTCCCGCCAGCAGCCCGATCAACGCCTCCGGCGCCTACGTGACCTTCGAGCCGGGCGCGCGCTCGGCCTGGCACACCCATCCCGCGGGGCAGCGCCTGGTGGTGGTTTCCGGCGTGGGCCTGACGCAGGAGTGGGGCAAGCCGGTGCAGGAAATCCGCCCGGGAGACGTGATCCTCTGCCCGCCGGGCGTCAAGCATTGGCACGGCGCTGCGTCGACGAGCGCCATGACCCACCTGGCGGTGACCGGCGCGGTGGATGGCAAGAGTGTGGAATGGCTGGAGAAAGTCACCGATGACCAATACAACGCCCGCTAGACGTGACAAGCGCGCCAGGCTGGCAGCGGTATTTGTGCTGAGCCTGGGGCAGGGAATTACGCCGAGCCATGCCGCCCAGAATCCTGTGGAGCCACACACCATGTCTTCAGTACCAGCCGTTTCCGAGACGCTGTCGCGCAAGCAGCAGGCCATTCCGCTGATCGCGGCGGCCATGGCCACCAGCAATATGCCCCGGCTCGATGCCGCCTTGAACCAGGGGCTGGATGCCGGGCTGAGCGTCAGCGAGGCCAAGGAAATCCTGGTGCAGCTCTACGCCTATACCGGCTTTCCGCGCAGCCTCAATGCCCTCGGCGAGCTGATGAAAGTGCTTGAGGCACGCAAGCAACGGGGCATCGAGGACATTCCGGGGCGCGAGCCCAGCGCCGGCATTCCCAGCGGCGACGCCCTGCTGGCGGCAGGCAAGGCCAACCAGACGCGGATTTCCGGCGCACCGGTGCAGGGCCCGCTGTTCGACTTCGCCCCGGTCATCAACCAGTACCTGCAGGCCCATCTGTTCGGTGACATCTTCGAGCGCGACAACCTGGACTGGCAGAGTCGTGAGCTGGCCACGCTCGGCGCGCTGGCCGCCACCCCCGGCGTGGAGCCGCAACTGCGCTCGCACATGGCCGCCAGCATGAGGGTAGGGCTGAGCGCCGGGCAATTGCGGCAACTGGTCCAGGTACTGGCCGAGCAGGGTGACGCCGAAGCGGCCAAGCGGGCCGGCGAGGCGTTGGAGAAACATCTGGCTGGAACCGCCGGACGGCCATGAGCCGGCCCCGTCGGCCGATCAGTCGGAGTAGCGCAGGGCGTCGCGGAACAAGGTGAAAGCCGGTGAACTCTGGCGCCGGCTCGGGTAGTAGAGGTGGTAGCCGGAGAAGGGTTCGCACCAGTCCGCCAGCACGCGGATCAACCGACCCTGCTCGACATGGGCCTGCACCAGGTCTTCCGGCATATAGGCCAGCCCCAGCCCCTTGAGGGCGGCGTCCAGGCGCATGGCGATGTTGTTGAACACCAGCTGGCCCTCGACCCGCACTTTCAGCTCCTGGCCCTTTTTCTCGAACTCCCAGGAGAAGATGCCACCGTAGGTCGGCATGCGCAGGTTGATGCAGTTGTGCTGCATCAGGTCGCTCGGCACTTTTGGCTTGGGGTAGCGGGTGAAATACGCCGGGGAGCCAACGACGGCCATGCGCATGTCGGGGCCGATGCGCACCGCGATCATGTCCTTGGCCACCTGTTCACCCAGGCGCACGCCGGCGTCGAAGCCTTCCGCAACTATGTCGGTCAGGCCGTAGTCGACGATGATCTCGATATTCAGGTCGGGATGCTCGGGCAGCAGTTTCTCCAGCGCCGGTTGCAGGACGGTGATCGCCGAATGCTCGCCAGCGGTGATGCGCAGTTTGCCCGCCGGCTTGTCGCGGAACTTGCTGAGCAAGGCCAGCTCGTCGTTGATTTCCTCGAACCTGGGGGAGACCACTTGCAGCAGATGTTCGCCGGCTTCCGTGGGGGAGACGCTGCGGGTGGTGCGCGCCAGCAACCTGACGCCCAGGCGTTCCTCCAGCTGCCGCATGGCCCGGCTCAAGGCGGGCTGCGACATGCCGAGCTTGGCGGCGGCGCGGGTAAAGCTGCGCTCCTGGGCCACGGCGGCGAAGATCGCGAGCAGGTCGTAGCTTTCAGTGGTCATTGATACGCCCCCGTTATGAACGATTTGGGATTATGCCATCTGGTGCTGGCAATCGTTCAGCGGTTCATGGTCTTTGAGGGGGAGGCGTGATGTCGAAAGTAGCGGACCAGGTGCGTTTCTTTAGTCGGCTGAGCGTACAGAATGGCCAGGATAGGGATGCTCAGTACAAATCGGATATACGGATGCAACTGCGCGGACGACAGGACTGGAAAACTATGGTCATGACCGGCTGAGAACGACCCATAGCGGACAATCGCCTGTGTAAGCTCAGACGCCAAGTCTTTATGGCTCCCCGGCATAGTTCATCACAGATTCCGTCCCGTTCCCCCTAGCAGGTCGCGTCTATTAGTCGTCCCCTTGGTTTTGATGGGACGTGGCCGGAACGAGCAACATCATGAAGAAGCAGAGCTGAATCCTATGAGGTATCAGGCCCAGATCGGCAGAGCTCAACAATAGCAAAGGGCCTCGACACTTGGCTTGGCGATAATGGCTTTCTGATTTCAGTCCGGCTACGCTCATGCGTATCAGGGAGGTGGCACGATGAGCCAGTACCTTTTGAGTTTTGCCAGGCAGAATCTTGAAGGACGCAGTGACGCTTACCTCGTGCTGCTCTGGTGCATGTACCAGGCGAACCAAGGCAAGGGTCGCTATTCCGACCACATCAAAACGCACATCACAGTGGCAGCTGACCAGTTGCTGGGGCGCAACTATCAGCGCATCGCCGCACGCTTCAAAAAGGTGCTCGACAGCAAGCCGGAACTGGATCGAATACCGCCTTCCGGACTCGGCACGTTGGACTACCTTCGCGTAAAAAACTTCCGGGGCTTCGGAGAATTTGGCCCTGATGACACAGGCACCTTCATTCGCTTCAGCAAGCTGAAGAGCATCTTCTACGCACCCAATGGCGGCGGCAAATCATCGTTGTGCGAGGCGTTGGAAATCGGCACCACTGGCGATATCAAAGAAGCGGCCAGGCGCAAGACTAAGGTCAATCAGTACATCGCCCGGGGAGAGGTGAAGCCCAAGCTCATGCTGATGGGAACAGACAAGCTACCAGTCAAGCGAAGCATCAGTTGGTCGGGCTGTTTCATTGATCGGAACCGTCTTCAAGAATTTTCGTTGCTGGGCTCCAAAGATACTGGCAGTGCCGAGAGTGATGTCCTGGCCACCTTGTTTGGTTTGGAAGAACTCCAGGAGGTCATTTCTCGGTTCGTCCGGCCTGAAAGCTTCTCGCTCAAAGCCTTCATGCGAGCTGATCAAGCCGAGGTGCTGGACACCCTGGAACGTGCCCGGGTAGGCCTGGGCCAGCTGCGGCGTAATCACAGGGCAGACCTTCATGCATCGATTTCCGAGAGTTGTAGGCTGCTGGGGCTGAGGGCCAACCAAGACTTCGATGTGCGCCGAAAGGTCTTGCGGCTGCGCGACACGGTTGAAATGCATATTCGTGGCGCTGAGCGCCTGCGAGCCGCCAAGGCCCCGTTCGCTATACCGCTAAAGCAGGTCAGACGTATCTGTGCCATCGCTCAGCGCTTGCTCCACCGCAGAGCCGATATCGAGAAGGTGTTTCTGCAGAGGGCCAGCGAGGTCAATTATCGCGCTGTATATGAGGCATTGGTGGCCATCGAACAGTTGCAGGTCGGGGAAACTTGTCCCGCATGCCTGACGCCCCTCGACCAGGTGGTGATGAACCCGTTCGAGAGGGCGCGAGAACAGATCAAGGCGTTGGGTGCACTGGAGTCCCTCAAGCAATCCAGGCAGAGAAATGACGCCCGGATTGCGCTCTGGGCTTCACGAGTCGCGACCGGAATCGGCGCGGTGAAAGGCAATAAGCAAGCCGATGTTCCTTGCCCACTGAACATGGACGAATTGGAGGTGGAGCTTGCAAAGTTCCATGCCGCTACGGATCGCTCGGAAGTGGCGCCGTCCGTTCTCGACTCGTTTCTGAAGCTCTGCGCGCAGAGTGCAGATCAGATCGAGGACTACTTGCGCGCCTGTGAGCGCAAACTTCGGGAGATTGGCCAGGCAGACGCCCAAGCAGTCCGCCTCGAAGAACGGGTGACGCAGCTGAAAGAAATTGACGAATTGCTGAAGCTGCAGTTCGACAGAAAAAAACTGGCGATAAGAGAGTTCAAGGTCGCCAACGATCAGATGGCAGACCTGATAAAGCAAAAAGCGGCATTGCTCAACGATGCAATCGACAATAGTCACTTCAACCAGTTGCTCAAGGATCTGGAAGCTGAATACCGAACGCTGTACCGCGACCTGCTGGATTACAAGCTTGAGCTGGAGAAAGCGCGAATCACCGGGATAGAAGCCAAGGCTGCCGAGTACTACCGCGCGATCAACAACCACGACGATGACCATGAGCAGATCGCGTCGTTGACCTTCGACCGCCAGGCGGATAGCTATCGGATCAAGATCACCAGCGTGGACGGATCATTCCTTGATGCGTTTGCGGTGCTCAGCGAAGGGCATCTGCGAGCGCTGGGTTTGTCCATCCTCTTGGCGATGGCTGAGAAGAACAACCTCCCGCTCATCGTCTTCGATGACGTCGTCAATGCGATCGACACCGATCACCGATCGAACATCATCGACCTGTTCTTCACCGATGTTTACCTGCGCCGGATCCAAATGGTCGTCACCACCCATGACCGTCTTTTCTGGGAGCGTTTCTGTATTATTGCCCAGCGTCATGCTCAGCAGGTTCAGTACATCAGTAATGTTCTTAGTTATACGAACAAAGGAATTCTAGTCATTGATCACGTGGGCAGCTTCCAGGAGAAAATTCTTGCCGCGCTTTCGGTATTCGATGTGCGTCAAGCGCTGCTCTATTGTCGTATCTGGTTCGAATCCATGGTGCTTGAGTTCTGCATAGAAAATGAAGTCAAAGTAACCGCACACTTTAATAAATCACAGCTCAAGAAGAGCATGTACCTGCAGGTCAGCCTGGAGCACACATTTTCACTGGTGGAACCGTTCATTGACTATGACCTGTCATACTTCAATTTCATCAAGAATGACCTGGTCAACTGGGGTGGGCAGAACCAGGAGCACCACGCCTTCGACGAGGGTAGCCTGAACTTCGTGCACTCCAAGACTAGCAGTGAGGTCGTTAAAATCTACGATGCCATCCGCTATTTGGAGTGCCAGCTATTTACAGCTAAGAAGAGAGAATCAGGCGTCAAATGTCTTGCCGACCTGAACAGTGATATCGCGTGGAGGCAGCGCAAGCTTGCCAGACTCGCCAAGGCGCCAGAAGAGGTGCAGAAGGAGCACCGAGCGGCGTTGAAAGCTCTGGAAAAGCGCGCGGTCGAGCTCGACCAAGAGCTTCAGTTCATCGAACAGTGTCTCGCCAGCATCGCTCAGCGCGAACAAGCTAAAGAACTGCCATGATCTCTGTTCCGCTTGGAGCAGATCTGGCTGCTTTGGGCTCATATTCTGCGAAGACTCAACGGCCGCTTTGAGTCGATTTCAGTCGATTACGACAGGCAGCTATTGGCCGCTAGCTACCCTTCACGACAGGCAGCAATCTACTGTGGATTCAACCGGTCGATACGACAGATTACGCGGATGCAGAAACGGCTCCGGCGCTGTTCTTACCGAGCACCGGCAACCCTAATACTGATGGTCTACAGAATGTCCTCTCTGTCGCCAGATGACTGCGCCAGAAACTCGGTGATCAGCGATGCAATCTGCTGTTGGATCAACTCACGTGAGCGGCCGTTGTCGCCATCTCGGCAGATGATGCCATCGCCTGGTACTGCTTCTTCGAGCAATGCCACCGCGCCAGGTTTGCACACTGACATGAAGCTGAAGTGGCTTGCGTCGCTGATTTCGACGTAGCGGCTTGATGCTTGGGGCAGGCGTTTGGCCAAGTTGGCGGACTCCAACTGGGCGGGAAGCTCTTGCGAGGGTGCGCCGGCAGCGATCACTAGCGCTGGTACCGGCAGCGCCGCAAGGCTTTCATCGGTCAGCCCGCGTGAAAGGCCCAGGTCCAGTGTCACCACAGCGGTGACGCGTTTATCGCGCAAGTCGGCGGCCAACCCGGCCTTCAATGCCGAGGTGCTTGCGGGGTTCATCTGTTGATAAGCGGTGCAACTGGACAACTGCGGGTGGGCTTTGCAGTCACGGGCGAATCGGTCTGGATCGAAACGAGCACCGGCGATCTCCATGACGGTCCAGCCGCCCAGTGAATGGCCCACTACAGCAATTCGGCGCTTCGCGACCAGGCCAAACTTTTCAGGTTGAGTCGTGACCGCTTCAATGGCTCGGCTCAGATCGACGGGCCGTTGCCACAACTGCGCCGCTGCTTGAGGGCTACGGTCACGGCTCGTGGTGCCGGGGTGGTTGACCGCGGCGACGATGTAACCCTTATGAGCCAGAGCACTGGCAAGCCAAGTCTGGTTGCTCCAGTTGCCCCCGAAACCGTGGGAGAGCACCACCAATGGGTGTTCGCCGGCCGCCGGTGGCGTGTTACGAACGGCAGAAGCACCGACAAATGCCACATTATCGGCGATCAATTGTGTGGTGGCGGTAGTTGCACTGGGGTACCAGACGACCATCTCCAGCGAGCGGTCATTGTGCGTGTCCTGCAGCGTGGAGGACTGGAAGCCGACAGGGTTATTGTCAGCGAGTGCGCTGGCAGTCAGGCAGATCAGAAACAGGGCGCCGAAAGCTGTTTTCATTGTTGTTATCTTCCTTGATCAGACAAGCGCATAGCGATCTGCAGCAGGCTGTTGGGCCCATCTCGTATGCGGTCGAAACCCAATGTTGGGTACAGGTGAGTTGCCCGGACATTAAAGCCCATATTCGCGCCGACGCGCATGACTTTCATCGTGGGCTCAACCGTTCGCTGAACGGCACTCTGGCGCCAGGGCGAAACACCCGTTTCTGGCCATTCTCTGCCGGTCATGGCGACGAAGCATGAGGATCAGATTCGATGCAAACAGTAGTCAGAACGAATGCAAATGACTGGTCAGGTCGCACGCAAACGGAGGGGCAAGTGGCGTGCAATTGCGCAGCTTGTGGCGAGAGTCCCTATCAGCCTGGTCAGGCTATATGGCCCCGAGGGCAAAGTCCGAGGGATCGAAGCGTTCGCTCGTGTCCATCCGGATATTTCGCAGGCCCAGGGTTTCCAGGTGCGACGCGTAGAGAGGCTCGGAAAAAAAGCTGATCAGCAGCGAGCGACGGCGTGCGCCGATCGAGTTCAGGCTGCCGGCATGCACCAGATCGACATCGAACACCAGGATGTCCCCGGCGGCGCCTGAAAGTTGCACGGACCGAGACTCGTCCGTGAAGTCGAATGGCGCCTCTCCCGGCCCGGGGCGATGGCTGCCGGGGACGATGCGGGTGGCGCCGTTCTCGGGGCCATAGTCGTCGAAAAAAGCCAGGGCGTTGGCGATGTCGCCTGGCCGCTGGGCCGACAGGTCGCGGTGCAGTTGCTGATGACCACCACCGGCCAGGGGCTCGCGACCCTCCACCTGGGAGAGGAAAAAGCGTTCCCCAATCAACTCGCCCACCACCGCCAGCACCTGCGGCAGACGACACACCGCCTGAACCTTCGAATCGGAGTCCAGCAGCGAATGGCGCCAGTCCATGCCGCGGGGCACGGGCCATTGGCTCGACGGCATCACGCCCGCATCGAACGCGGCACGCAGGTCATCCAGCCACTCGGCCGGGATCGCTTGGCGCAGCAGCACATAACCCTCTCGATGGAGTTGCTCGCGGTCAATCATGGTTTCCTCAGTTTCCTTACCAGCAACGCGTCCTGTAGAGCGGCCGGGGGCAATAGTCGGCCAATGATCAAGCGTAGCTTTTGGAGAGCAGAGCGAAGGGGGTCGAGCGGCGTGGCTCAACCAGGTTTTGTTGGAGAGCTTGTCGCCTTGCTCGACCCAGGCACCTGTTCCCTACGCCTGGAAGAAGCGCCCGGGACGACAGGGGGCAAGGTCAGGGGATGCCGTGTCGTCGATGATCTCCTCGCTGGCCAGGCGGCCGACTATCGCCGCCAGCGTGACGCCAGGGTGCATCGCACACACGTATACGCCGCCGATATCGGGCAGATAGCCGATGATGGGAGTGCCATCGACCGGCATGGGCCTGAGCCCGACACAGGCCCATTCCGGCTCTATGGAAGCAACCCCGTGGAGTTCGTGCTGGATGGCCTGGGCGGTTCGTAGCGCTATCGCGGCTGGCTGGTTTTCCAGCGCGTCGTCCAGGTAATCTTCCGCCGCCAGTAGCCTGCCATCCGTGCCTTGCCGCACTTCCATTTCCGGGTTGGAAATTATGGTGTGCACGAGATCGGGTTGTGAGGCGTAGCGGATGAATATGGCCGGGGAGGCCGCTATTGGAAGGGGCAGGTTCAGCAGCTCGGTAAGCTGATTGATGCCCGTCCCGGCGGCCAGCACCACAATGTCGGCCTCGAGGCTGCCCCCTGTGGTTTCGACGCCCGTCACCTGTGCACCCTGGGTGGTAAAGCCGAGCACCCGAGTCTGGGTGAGCACCTGCGCGCCATGAGCCTGGGCACCGGCGAGCAACGCATGGGTGGCTTGCACGGCGTCCAGCGCGCCTTCTTCGGCCGCATACCAGGCCTGCAGTGGGGGATGCTTGAGGTTGGGCTCGAGGTCGAGGATCTGCGAGCGCGACACCAGGTTTGGCGAAGGCGGGTTGCCCGAGGCCTGCTGCGCTTCCCCCGGGCTTGCGCCGTAAGAAAGTGCGCCAGTCCAGCGCACCTTCAGGCCAGGCAGCTCGGTTTCGAGCCGGCGGTACTCCTGGATCGCCGCACCGCGCAATGACGCGATGGGATCGGGCCCGCTGTGGGAGGTGTTGATCCAGGCGAATGAGCGTCCCGTCACCCCGGACGCTATGTCTTCAGCCTCCACCAGAATGACCTTGGCGCCTTTGCCGGCCAGGTGATACGCCAGGGACGCGCCCACTATGCCCGCGCCAATGACCACGACTCGCTTGTTTACCGCGTTGCCCATATCAACCTCCATGTTGTCGACCTGATGAGGGTAGGGCATCCGGATGAACGAATGGCCTGAGAAGCGAACGGCCCGCTTCGCTGCCTCTCTGCTATTTCTTTTGCACTGCTATTTCTTGCACTCCGCCAACACCACCTTGCAGGTGCTGGGCGTGCCGCCGGAGCGGCCGGCATAACGGATGCAGTTATTCAGGGATTTCTGGCGCGCCACGCCCAGGGTGGAGCCCCAGGCCAGGCCGCCCTCGCCGGAAGTGGGGAGCGCTTTGGCGTAACAGTTTGAGCCGAGGCTGGCGGTCGAATAACGATACTTGGAGGCTTTGCTTGAACATCCCGCTAGCAGCGCCAGGTTGATGGCGAGCAGGGAAAGCAGGATCCATGACGAGTAGTGGCGTGCTGCTGTTCTGGTCATCCCGGTTCACCTGTATCAAGAGGGTAGAAGCCTGTTTGCAGTGCTGCTCTATTCAGCTTAGAGGGGATCGCGCCCGGCCTTGGAGCCGTCTGGCGGAGTGGAGGCGCCTGGGTGTGCCTTGCGTCGGTTGCCATCGGTTTTTACCTGATTGCAGTCATGGTTCTTGCGGCCAATGATCCTGGATTTCGTACCAGATTGCCTTGAACGCCACCTGAATGTGTTTCTGTTTATCCGCAGTGAAGGGCGTATCCAGGGTGCCCAGGGCGATCGAGATCCAGTCGGCGTGTTCGCCCTGGTCTCTGGACCAGAACAGCGACGAGCCGCACTGCCCGCAAAACCGGCGCAGCACCGACTCGGAGGATCGATAGGACTGGAGGCTCTCGGCACCCTGGACGATGCGCAGATCACTGCGCAACACACTGGCATAACTGGCGAATGCCGCCCCATGGCTTTTACGGCACTGGCTGCAATGGCAGTGGGAAAGCGCTTTGGGGCGCGACGAGAGCTGGTATTTGACGGCGCCGCACAGGCAGCTGCCCTGGAAGGTGTCAGTCATTTAAGGGCGCCCCTTGAAACGAAAGGGCGCCCATTTAAGCAGTCGCTGTTGAGGATGTCGAACGGCTGATAACGCTCAAGGCGCTCGGGCAAGCAGGGTCAACCACAGCGCAATACCGAAGTCGCCCCTGATCGTATTGCGACTGCCCGCGGCACTGGCATAACCGTAATCCTTGGCCAGGGCATAAAGCGCTTCCGGACTTACGTTGCCGCCAAAAACAGAGATTGCATTTGAAAATGCTTGCGCAGGGAAGAAGATTCTTCCAAACCAGGATGCTCTCACTCCTGCAACTTCTAGAATTACATCCTCGTTTACTGCGACAAGTTCGTTGATGCTGCGATCAGAGACCGACTCCAGGCCTGTATCGAGGCTTTTTCCTCTCAGGGCGAGTACGGATGCGCCGTATATATGATTGGTGAGCTGGCCAAACTTTCTGCCAGGAACCTTGAAGGTAGAAAAGTCCTTGCTTTTCTTATGGATCAGCTGCGCAACTTTGTAATCCAGTTCGAATGCTTCTGAAACCGCTGAAAGATCGGAGCGATTTATCGGGAAGATGAATCCGAAATAAGCATCTCTGGTCGCATCAATTTTCTCATGAAGATGCCTCTCCTTTTCCTTGTATAGCAATTCAACGTCTTCGCACGTCACGCTACTCAAGTGAATAACATCCGATGATCTGTTCATGGCAATTCCCTTCGACTGTCCCGAGAGATGATAAGCGTTGAGTCGCGGGGGGGATCTCAACACCCTACCTGACGATTAAGCTCAGGGGCGGGCTTTAGCTCGTCCCTGCAAACGAAGCGAGCGATTCAAGTGCATTGTTATGTTTTTTATTAAAGATAAAGTTCCTCCGTGAGAGTGATCGCGAATGTATTACATATAGTTCGAAAATCGCGCTTCATAATATCAATGTGCGTTTGTTTATATAGCCAATCCCTCCAAGGGTTCAGCCAGGGATATTCCCTCCTTTGGCAAGTAAGGGAGGCTAAATCAAACTTTGAATCATCCCTGACTTCCTGGGCGCCCTCGAACGACCGCAAAGGGTCTAAGCAGTCAGGCGTGACGGGTCGCTATCGGCCCAAAGCGGTTGTGCCGGGATGGCGACCTTGTATTCAATCAAGGCAGGCTTCAGGCGTCGCCGGCAAGCTATCGAGGAACGCGGCAATCTGGCGGTGGCCGCGCAAGTGCAGGGTAGGAATCTGCGGGCCTATGGCCAGGCGCACCGCCTCGATACCCGGGCGGTAGCCACGGTCGAAATTCCACACGAAGTTCAGGAAGGTCAGGAATGCCCGGTCGAGCTTTTCCGTGCAGCCTGCGGCAAGGTCAGGCCGGGCTCGGTTCATCAGGCTGCGGATGATCACCCGGGTGAAACAGGTGAGCCGCGGCGTGTCGAGCCAGATGATCAGGTCGGCCCGGGGCAGGCGAAGGTCGAAGGTCCGTCGGGCATAGTTGCCTTCGCACACCCAGGCAGCCGGTGCGACCGCTGCGCGGACCCGTTCGCGGAACTGCTCGGCGTCGGGTTCGACCCAGCCGGGCTCCCAGAACAGCCTGTCCAGGTGGACCACGGGCAGGTTCCGGCGCTTGCCGAGGGCGCGGGCGAGGGTGGATTTGCCGCTCCCGGCATTACCCAGAATTACAATCCGTTGCATGGGAACTTCCTGTCGCGAAAAAAGCCGGCGATTGTGCAGGTTTTGCAGCGCCAGTCAAAGGTTGATAGCGGGGGCCACCGCACTGGCAATGAAACTTGAGTTGCCAGTGTGGTGCCAGAAGCCGAGAGCAGGATGTCGATCCATCCTTGCCCGCATCGAGCACCCGCTTCCGACCGATTTTTCCCGGCCATGAAAACCGACTCCGACCCTTTGTCGCTTATCGGCAGCTCTCACCTTTCAGGGGTGTCTACTGCTAGTGAGGCTCTGTAGGTACAGAGAGGAGAGCACCATGAGCAATGAACAGGTGGCACCTGAAACCAAAGGCGTTGCCGTGCAGGTACTGGCAACCATTGACCTGGGTCCCGAGATCGAAGGTATGACCGGGCGCCAACTCAGAATGCGTCTGGTGACCATCGAGCCTGGAGGGGTATTCGGGCCGATTCATAACCATAAAGACCGGCCAGGCGTCGTCTACATACTGGAAGGCACCATCACTGACCATCGCAATGGCGGTGACACGGACTATGGTCCCGGAGTGGGGTGGCCTGAGGACAGGGACACTACGCACTGGCTTGAGAACAAAGGAACGGTTCCGGCGCGGGAGATCTCGGTCGACATCGTCATGCAAGAGTAGGCCCAGGTCGAACATCGATAGGGGCGAATCCGAGGCGCGGTTCACTCAACGCCCGTTATTCCCTCGCGCCATTTGTAGGATCGCCCTCGGCCAGCATGCGGACCAGGATTTCCCGCTCCTTCGCCCCCGGCACCAGGCCGCTGGTCTGGCCTTCCAGCACGGTGAGGCCGTCTTCGTTGGTCATGCTGATCGCCGCCGTGGCCCGGCCTTGGTCATCCAGCTCCTGGATGACCCAGTGGCAGGTGATGGTGTCGCCGGCATACACGGGTTTCTTGAACTGGAAGGTCATGGCCGAGGCCAGCCAGCCGATCTGCCCGCCGATTTCGGTGAGCAGGCTGGCGGTCAGCAGGCCGTGGGAAACCGGAGCCCTGAAGCGCCGGGCGCTGGCGAACTCGGCATCGAAATGCACCGGGTTGTAGTCGCGGGAAAGCCTGGCGAAGCCCTGGATGTCCGCTTGCGAAAAGCAGCGGGAGAGGGTGAAGCGATCGCCTGCCTGAAGCCCTTCGGCGGCACGCTGTCTGAAGCTTTTCATTGGGGTTCCTCGTCCTTTGGATCATCCGGCTAAGATGCATTCGGGCCCTTGCAATACCCGTGAAACATACAGGCTCAGCGCAGGATCTGCTCGATCAACAGCAGCACGGCGATGACGATCATCAACGCCCCCGAGAGGCGGCTGACCGCTTGCGCAGCCACTGGGCGTGTGCGCAATACGGCGCGCGAACCAAAGCCCACCAGCAGGTAGATCACCGCGCAACTGAAGGCGTGCAGCAGCCCCAGCGTGACGATCTGCAGCGGTACCGGCCAGGCGGCCAGCGGGTCGGTGAATTGCGGCAGCAAGGCCAGGAACAGCAGGAACACCTTGGGGTTGAGGCCGCTGACGCAGGCGCCCTTGAGTGTCCAGCAGGCCCAGGACGCCGAGGCCTGGGCGTCCCCGGCGCGCGGCACGGACGGGTTCCGGAGCATATTGATACCCAACCAGAGCAGATAGCCGGCGCCACCCAGGGTCAGCAGCGAAAGGGCCAGGGGATTGCTGGCGATCAACCCGCCGACACCGGCGGCCACTATCACAGTGGCCAGCAGATGACCGATCAACAGGCCGGCCACCGCGGGTATCACCACCCGCCCGAACAAACCCGCCGATATCGCGTAGGCCCAATCCGCCCCGGGCGTAATCACGAACAGCAGCGACACTGCCCAGAACGCCGCGAAAATACTCAGGCTCATGGCCGTCCTGCCTTGTGCTGCTGGGCGAATGCTGTTTCTGGCCGGTCGAGGGTGGTGTTAATCGGGGAGGGCATGGTTCTTTCTCGCGAACATCGGGTTTGCAGAAAGATTAATGAAGTGCGGTTAGAATATTTTCTCTATTATTCCAGCTTGAATAAGGTTTTCGGGTAGATCCTTCCATATGGATAGAATTGATCAGAAGATTCTTGCCGAGCTGCAGGCGGACGGGCGTTTGTCGGTGACCGAGCTGGCGGAGCGGGTCGGCCTCAGCCTGTCGCCCTGCCATCGTCGCGTGCGAGCCCTGGAAGAGTCGGGGGTGATCCAGGGCTATCGCGCCCAGCTGTCGCCCAGCGCCCTGGGCCTGACGTTCTCGGCGATGGTCTTTGCCACGCTGCGCGAAGGCGACCACCAGGCGGTTGCCGCCTTCGAAGCGGCGCTGGCGCCGATCCCGCAGATCGTCGAGGCGCAACGGCTGTTTGGCGAGCCGGACTATCTGTTACACGTGATCACCCGCGACCTGCCGGCCTTCCAGCAGCTTTACGATGATCGCCTGTCCAAACTGCCCAACGTCCAGCGCCTGACCTCGACGCTGGTGATGAAACGGGTGATTCAGGATCGTTCGCTGCCGCTGTGAGGCGCGCCGGCGAACAGGTCAAACACTTCAGGGAGATAGCGATGCGTGAACGAAAGTCGGCAAGGTTGCTGGTCATCAGCCCTTCGCGAAAGGTCCTGCTGTTCCGGTTCCTGCACAAGGAAGGGGCGCTGGCGGGGGATGACTATTGGGCCACGCCCGGTGGCGGGCTTGAAGGGGCAGAAACCTTCCAGCTCGCCGCGATTCGTGAATTGCACGAGGAAACTGGCATCCGGGTCGGCACGGTCGGAGAACCGGTGGCCGGTCGCAGGTTCCCCATGCAGCTGCCCAGTGGCGAGTGGGTCACCTCCGTCGAGCAGTATTTTCTGGTGCACGCGCCAGACCAGCCGCTCTCCCGTGCGGGCTGGACCTCGTCCGAGGTCCAGGTGATGGCCGATCATCACTGGTGGTCGGCCGACGATCTGCGATCCACCGAGGCCATTGTCTGGCCGGAATCGCTGGTGCACATGCTGGAGGCGGCGGGGGTGTTCGAGCGGTCTTTGTAGCGGTTTTTTCCGTGGGCTAATCCTGGCTTAATCCAGCTCCGTTGATATCGCGCGCAGCCGGTTTTTTTCGGCGCCGGTTTATGCACTCGATCCAATTGTAAGAGCTGCTCTCCACCACTAGACTCCATTCCCATGAAACGCTACCTGCGGTTTTGTCTTGTCCTCCTGATCAGCCTGGCGCTTCCCCTCAGCGGGATGGCGGGCGTCCAGGCGCCGACCGAACCCTGCCCGATGAAGAGCATGGGCATGGCGATGATGGACGACATGGGCATGGACTGCTGTAACGACATGAAAAGCCCGGTCGAGCACGGCAAACCCTGCAAGCCGGGCCAGGAATGCAAGACCGGCGGCATGCTGCAAGTCTCGATCGTCAAGCCTGCCGTGACCCTGACCCACCCCGTTGTCCTGTCCTTCTCCAGCGATTTCCTGCCCGCGCAAAAACCTTCCGGGGTGTGGCGACCGCCCCGGGCCTGATTCCTGTATCCCCTGAACCTCATTCCGTATTAGCGGGATGACATGGCTGCGCGCCTGTCTTTCGGGCGCGCGGTGGATCATCACAGGAATCGTCAACATGAACCCCAAGTGCTATTGCACCGGCTGGTCCCTCGTGGCCGGCCTGGCGGCAGGCGTGCTGGTCTGGCCGAGCCTCGCTGGCGCCTTGACCCTCGATGAGGCGTTGCGGCTGGCCGAGAACAACGCACCGTCGCTGAGCGCCCAAGACGCGAAAATCCAGGCCGCCAGCAGCGCGGCCATCCCCGCCGGCGAATTGCCCGACCCCAAGTTGTTGCTGGGGGTGCAGAACTACCCCATTGGCGGCCCGGATCGCTGGCGCCTCGACCAGGACTTCATGACCATGCAGATGGTCGGGATCCGCCAGGAAATACCCAACAGCGACAAGCGCAAGGCCCGCGTCGAGGTTGCTGCCGGGGCGGTGGAGCGGGCCACCGCCGAGCGTCGGGTGGAGTTGCTGAACGTGCGCCAGGCCACGGCCCTGGCCTGGATCGGCAGCTATTCGGTGGAGCGCAAGACGGCGCTGCTCCAGGACTTCTACAAGGAAAACCGCCTGCTGGGCGACACCGTGCGCGCACAGATCGCCGGCGGCCGGGCGCTGCCGGCGGATGCGGTGACACCCCGCCAGGAAGCCGCGCAACTGGCCGAGCGCGAGGACGAACTGATCAGCCAGCGGGCCCAGGCCCGGGCTGCGCTCAAGCGCTGGATAGGCGCCGCCGCCAACGACCGGCCCGAGGGACGTTTGCCCGAGTGGCCAGTGGACAGCGCAGGCTACTCCCACAAGCTGCAACACCACCCCGAACTGGCGGCGTTTGCGCCCATGACCCGCGAGGCGCAAGCCAGGGTGCATGAAGCCGAGGCCGACAAGCAGTCGGACTGGAGCTGGGAGCTGGACTACCAGCGCCGTGGCCGTGAGTTCGGCGACATGGTCAGCGTGCAGTTTTCCTGGGATTTGCCGTTGTTTCCCGGCTCGCGCCAGAACCCCAGAATCGCCGCCCGGCAGGCCGAGCTGAGCCAGCTGGAGGCCGAGCGCGAAGCCCTGTCCCGCGAGCATGCCGAGCAACTGGAAGCGCAGTTGGCCGACTACCAGCGCCTGGATCGCGCGGTGCGCCGCAACCAGCAAAGCCTGGTGCCGCTGGCCCGGGAAAAGGTCGACCTGAGTCTGGCCAGCTACCGCGCCGGCAAGGGCGACCTGGCGGCGGTGGTCGCCGCCCGCCGCGAACTGATCGAAGCCCGCCTCAAGCAGATCGACGTCGAGGAGCAGCGCGCCCTGACCAACGCTCGGCTGTATTTCGCCTATGGGGAGACCGCGCAATGAAGGCATCGATATGGAAAGTGGCAGCGGTGGTCGGCGTCTCGATTGCCGTAGGTATCGCGGCCGGTTATTGGCTGGCCCGACCGCGCCTCAGTGAAGTACCCGCTGCCGCCGTCGGACAGGGAGCCGCGGGCGAACCCAAGGCGCTGTATTGGTACGACCCGATGTACCCGCAGCAGAAGTTCGACAAGCCGGGCAAGTCGCCCTTTATGGATATGCAGCTGGTTCCACGCTACGCCGAGGGCGAGGGAGCACAGGGGGAGAACGCGGCAGTGCGCATCGACCCGAGCCTGACCCAGAATCTTGGTCTGCGCCTGGCCACTGTCACGCGTGGGGTGTTGGCCAGCAGCGTCGATGCCGTCGGGGTGCTGGCGTTCAACGAGCGCGAGGTGGCGGTGGTTCAACCGCGTACCGCGGGTTTTGTCGAACGGGTGTATGCCCGCGCTCCCGGGGATCTGCTCAAGGCCAATGCGGCCCTGGCGGATATCCTGGTGCCGGAATGGGCAGCGGCCCAGGAAGAATTCCTCGCCCTCAAGGCCAGTGGCGATGCCGCTCTGCTGGCGGCCGCACGCCAGCGACTGCGCCTCAGCGGGATGCCGGCGACCTTGATCGCCCAGGTCGAGCGCAGTGGCAAGGTCCAGCCGAACCTGACCCTGACCAGCCCCATTGGCGGTGTGCTGCAAGAGCTGAATGTCCGCCAGGGCATGACTGTGGCCGCCGGCGAGACCCTGGCCCGGGTCAACGGCTTGAACAGCGTCTGGCTGGCGGTGGCGGTTGCGGAGTCGCAGGCGGGCTCGCTTGTCCCGGGGCAGCTGGCCGAGGCTCGTTTGCCGGCGTTTCCGGGAGAGGTCTTCGCGGGTAGGGTCGACGCGATCCTTCCAGAGGCCAATGCCGATAGCCGCACGCTGCGGGTGCGGGTCGAGCTGGCCAACCCGCAGGGGCGACTGCGGCCGGGCATGAGCGCCCAGGTCAGCCTCAAGCATTCGACCCAGCAATCTCTGTTGTGGGTGCCCAGCGAGGCGGTGATTCGCACCGGCCATCGGGCCCTGGTGATGCTTGCCGAAGACGGGGGGCGTTACCGCCCGGTGGAGGTGCAGCCAGGGCCGGACAACGCCGGCCAGACGGCGATTTTGCAAGGCCTGGAGGAGGGGCAGCAGGTGGTGGCTTCCGGGCAGTTTTTGCTGGACTCGGAAGCCAGCCTCAAGGGCATAGTCGCTGCTTCGTTGGCTGAGCCCGCAGCCGTCCTGCATGAAGCCGAAGGGCAGATCCTGGCCATCGACAGTCAGGAAGTCACGCTGGCCCATGGTCCCTTCAAGAGCCTGGGCATGCCGGCCATGACCATGACCTTTCCCCTCGCCAACCCCGGCTTGATGCAGGGCCTTAAGGTGGGCGACAAGGTGCGAGTGGCGCTGAGCCAGAGCGGTAATGATTTGCGTGTCGAGCGCCTGGAAAAAGCGGGGAGCCAGCCATGATCGCGGCCGTGATTCGTTGGTCGGTGGCCAACCGTTTTCTGGTGTTGCTGGCGACCCTGTTCGTCAGCGCCTGGGGTGTCTGGTCGGTGCAGAGCACGCCGGTCGACGCGCTGCCGGACCTGTCGGATGTGCAGGTGATCATCCGCACGCCCTATGCGGGGCAGGCGCCGCAGATTGTCGAGAACCAGGTGACCTATCCGCTGGCCACCACCATGCTCTCGGTGCCCGGGGCCAAGATCGTGCGCGGCTATTCGTTCTTCGGCGACAGCTTTGTCTACGTGCTGTTCGAAGACGGCACCGACCTGTACTGGGCCCGCTCGCGGGTGCTGGAGTACCTGAGCCAGGTCCAGAGCCGCTTGCCGGCCAGCGCCAAGCCGGCGTTGGGGCCGGATGCCACCGGGGTCGGCTGGATTTTCCAGTACGCCCTGGTGGACCGCAGCGGCGGGCATGACCTGGCGCAACTGCGGGCCCTGCAGGACTGGTTCCTCAAGTTCGAGCTCAAGACCCTGCCGAACGTCGCGGAAGTCGCCACGGTGGGCGGCATGGTCAAGCAGTACCAGGTGCTGCTCGATCCGCTGAAACTGGCCAGCCTCGGCATCACCCAGGCCGAGGTCGGCGCGGCGATCGGCAAGGCCAACCAGGAAACCGGTGGCGCGGTGCTGGAGATGGCGGAGACGGAGTTCATGGTGCGGGCTTCCGGCTACCTGAAGAGCCTCGATGACTTTCGCGCGATCCCGCTCAAGCTAGGGGCGGGCGGGGTGCCGGTGACCCTGGGCGAGGTCGCGACTGTCCAGCTCGGCCCGGAAATGCGCCGCGGCATCGGCGAGCTCGACGGCGAGGGCGAGGCGGTGGGCGGCGTGGTGATTCTGCGCAGCGGCAAGAACGCCCGGGAAACCATCGCGGCGGTGAAGACTCGGCTCGAAGAGCTGAAGCACAGCCTGCCGGCGGGGGTGGAAATCGTTACCACCTACGACCGCAGCCAGCTGATCGACCGCGCGGTGAACAACCTCGGCCACAAGCTGCTGGAGGAGTTCATAGTCGTCGCCCTGGTGTGCGGGATCTTCCTCTGGCACCTGCGTTCCTCCCTGGTGGCGATCATCTCCTTGCCGATCGGGGTATTGATCGCTTTTGTGGTGATGCGCCACCAGGGGCTCAACGCCAACATCATGTCCCTGGGCGGCATCGCCATCGCCATCGGGGCCATGGTCGACGCGGCGGTGGTGATGATCGAGAACGCCCACAAGAAACTCGAGGCCTGGCACCAGGCTCACCCCGGGCAAACCCTGCAGGGCGAACCGCGCTGGCAGGTGATCACCGAGGCGGCGACCGAGGTCGGGCCGGCGCTGTTCTTCTGCCTGTTGATCATCACCCTGTCGTTTATCCCGGTGTTCACCCTGCAGGCCCAGGAAGGGCGGCTGTTCGGTCCGCTGGCGTTCACCAAGACCTATGCCATGGCCGCGGCGGCGGGGTTGTCGGTGACCCTGGTGCCGGTGTTGATGGGCTACTGGATTCGCGGGCGGATACCCAGCGAGCAGCAGAACCCGTTGAATCGTTGGTTGATCCGCCTCTATCAACCGGCCCTGGACGCGGTATTGCGCAGGCCCAGGGCGACCTTGCTGGTGGCCTTGCTGGTGTTCCTCAGTGCGCTGTGGCCGATCTCACGCCTGGGCGGCGAGTTCCTGCCGCCGCTGGACGAAGGCGACCTGCTGTACATGCCTTCGGCGTTGCCGGGGCTGTCGGCGCAGAAGGCGGCGCAACTGCTGCAACAGACCGACCGACTGATCAAGAGCGTGCCTGAGGTCGAGCATGTGTTCGGCAAGGCCGGCCGCGCGGAAACCGCCACCGACCCGGCGCCCCTGGAGATGTTCGAAACCACCATCCGGTTCAAGCCCCGCGAACAATGGCGCCCCGGCATGACCGCGGAAAAGCTGGTGGCCGAGCTGGACCGGGTGGTGCGGGTCCCGGGGCTGACCAATATCTGGATTCCGCCGATCCGCAACCGCGTGGACATGCTCGCCACCGGCATCAAGAGCCCGATCGGGGTCAAGGTGGCCGGCAGCGATCTGCAGCAGATCGATGCGGTGACCCAGGCGGTCGAGCGGGTGGCCAGGGAGGTGCCCGGGGTCAGTTCGGCGCTGGCCGAACGCCTGACGGGGGGCCGCTACATCGACGTGGACATCGATCGCCAGGCGGCTGCGCGCTACGGCCTGAATATCGCCGACGTGCAGTCGATCGTCAGTGGCGCCATCGGCGGGGAAAACATCGGCGAGACCATCGAAGGCCTGGCCCGCTTCCCGATCAGCCTGCGTTACCCCCGGGATTGGCGGGACTCGCTGGGGGGCCTGGAGCAGCTGCCGATCTACACCCCGCTGGGCAGCCAGATCACCCTCGGCACGGTGGCCAGGGTCAAGGTCAGCGAGGGTCCTCCGATGCTCAAGAGCGAAAACGCCCGGCCTTCGGGCTGGGTGTATGTCGATGTGCGCGGGCGGGATATCGCCTCGGTGGTCGCCGACCTGCGCCGGGCGGTCAGCGAGCAGGTGCGCTTGCAGCCGGGCATGAGCCTGAGCTACTCCGGGCAGTTCGAGTTCCTCGAACGGGCCAACGCCCGGCTCACCTGGCTGGTGCCGGCCACCTTGCTGATCATCTTCGTGCTGCTGTACCTGACCTTCGCCCGCTTCGACGAGGCCTTGCTGATCATGGCCACGCTGCCGTTCGCCCTGACGGGCGGGGTGTGGTTCCTCTACTGGCTGGGGTTCAACCTGTCGGTGGCCACCGGCGTCGGTTTTATCGCCCTGGCCGGGGTGTCCGCCGAGTTCGGCGTGATCATGCTGCTGTACCTGAAGAACGCCTGGGCCGAACGCCAGGAGTCCGGCGAGGGCAGCGAGCGCGGGCTGCTCGCGGCGATTCGCGAAGGCGCGGTGCAGCGCGTGCGCCCCAAGGCCATGACCGTGGCGGTGATCATCGCCGGCCTGCTGCCGATCCTGCTGGACAGCGGCACCGGCAGCGAAGTGATGAGCCGCATCGCCGCGCCCATGGTCGGCGGCATGCTCACCGCGCCCCTGTTGTCCCTGTTTGTCATCCCGGCGGCCTATCGCCTGATGCGTCGTCGGCACCTTCCCGTTGTCTCCATCACTCAAGGAAAAAACCCATGAAACTGATCCAGATCGTAGTTGCTGGCACCCTGGCCGCGCTATCCCTTGCCGCCCACGCAGAGGACATGCCCGGCATGAAAATGGACGACATGAACATGAACGGCATGCCGATGAAGCAGGAAGCCCAGCAGGCTCAACAGGCCACCGCCGAGGGCAGGATCAAGGCCATCGATACCGCCAAGCAGCGGGTGACCATCGCCCACGGCGCCGTTCCCGCCGTGCAATGGCCGCCGATGACCATGGCCTTCGCCGCGACCGCGGAGCAGTTGGCGGGGCTGGCGGTTGGCGACCAGGTGACTTTCGCATTCCGCCTGGAGGGCGGTGCGGCCACTATCCTTTCCATCAAGAAATAAAACCGCGAGGCCGGCATGCGCAGGCATGCCGGCTTTGCGCTGATTATTCACAACGGCGCTGTTGGTTCGTTCCTCTCTCTATCATCCAACAGAGGGAACCTACGATGAATAACACCGAACTCAGCCACCTCATCCTCAGTGACCACTCGCGTATCGAGGCCGCCATCAGTACCGGCGCGGCCTGGGAAGTCTGGTTCCAGGTCGAGTTTCTGATGCTGCTGCGCGCAGCCCACCTGGGGGTCGCTCGCGAAGTACCTTACCCACCGCCGAACCAGACCCTTCACCTCGACGTGCTGGCCCGGCATAACGTCGAGAGCTATGCCATCGAAGTGAAAGTCGAAAGCGCTACCAATGCCGGCAATAAGCTGTTGGCGGAAACCCGCAAGGACATCGAGAAGATTGCCAAATACACCGAGCCGGTCGATGCCCGCTGGGTGGTTTCCCTGGCCTATAGCGACGTGGCCAAACGCTCGTTGCGCGGGTTCACTGCGGAGAACAACGGCCATGCCATCTACCATGAGTCCGGTGCGATTGGCTGCATGATCGTCACGGTTTGACCCGCGCAGGCGCCAGCCGGGCATGAGGCCTTCCTGGCGCCTGGCGGCTTTCGACAGTTCGCGCCCTTAGTGAGAGAACAACTGCCGGTCGCCCTGTTTTTGCGAGCCTTCGGCGTAGTACGCCTCGAACCAGGCGGGCTGGCCCGAGATCGCCGTGGGTTTTTTCAGCAACAGTGGCGGTGGCTGCTTCCCCTGGGTCTCATCGGCGCTGCTGAAGGCCTTCTGCATCAGGCTGCGAAAATGCAGGTGGTCGAATATCAGCAGGGCCTGGATGGCATAGACCACGGCGATTTTCTGGTCCTCGATCAGGATCAGGTGATCGCCGTTTTTTTCTTCCCCCGAAATAGACAGGTTCGAGGAACCGGTGAAAACCTTGGCGCTCGGCAGGTTGAAGTCGGTGACGACAAACTTGTTGTGCACGGAAATACCGGTGCCGCCCGACCACTCGCTGCGAAAAGGCTCCGGTGCGTACTTGGCCAGATAGGCGAAATCCACCTCGGCCGAGGTGCCGTCGGGCTTGATCACATCCATGCCCGAGGCCTTGTCGGTCACGCCATAGTTGAACACCGGGCGCTTGTAGAGGCGGCTGATCGAGTCGTGCAGGGGCCCGCTGGTGATCTGATTGAGGAAGGCGATGTTGAACAGCACCGAGCGGCTCGCCTGGTCGATTGCGCCGCCGATCGGACTGAGCGACAGCTCGCTGTGGTCATGCGGCGAGAAGCAGAAATGCAGGCGCGGGCCTGGCGCTGTCGCGGTGGCGGTTTCGATGACGTGCCATTTCTGCGCCAGGTCGCTGGCCTCGAAGTTTTTCGGGTCGTTGAAGCCGGCCTCGAAGACCCGGCCGAACAGCTCCGCCACTTCGGGGTGCTTGAACAGCAGGGCATTGTTGTTCTGTACATAACAGCCGCGAAAGCTGAAGTTGGTGGAGCCGCACAGCACCTGGTAGGGCTTGCCGTTGCGCCGGGCGATCAGCACCTTGTGGTGTTGCAGGCCGTTGAAATGACTGCGCCGAACCCGCTCTGCGCCGGCCGAAGCCACCAGGCGCTTGGCGGCCCGGGTCTCGCAGCTGTCGGCGGCGGCGTGATCGCCGGCGTCATCGATGATGATGCGCAGGCGATTACCCAGTGCCTCCAGTCTGGCGAGGATGTCCGGTTCGTTGAAGTCGTAGGCGAAGACATCGAGGCTGGTGTCCGGCTGCTGCAGCACTTCATCCAGCACCGCGAAAATCATCGAAACCGCCTCGAAGCCGAGCCACTGGTACATGGCTGTTTCGGTCTTCGGGTGGTCGAGCCCGTCCTTGGTTTTCGATGGAATCAGGCTCTTGCCATAATCATTGACCTTGACGCCCGCGGGCACCCGGTCGCGAAAGGCCTGGGAAGAGGTGAAGCCCCGGGTGAAGCCAATGTCGAGGATGCCTTCGTAGCTGATGGGGTCGAGGTCGATCGCCAGTTCGATGGCCGTGCCGGGCACCAGCTGGCCGTCGTTGGCCATGTGCATCATCCGGCCCCGGTAGGTGAACGTGCCTTGCTCGACCTCATGGGGAACGTGAACCCAGCGAAACTTCTGGAAGGGCGCTTCCAGCGAGGAATACTTGCGCTGGCCGTCGACCGCGCTGTGGGTGGGCTGGTCGTAGGCAAAGGCGATACGGTTGGGCAGGGGCTTGAACTCGTCGGTGCCGGGAAACCTGCATTCGATGGCAAAGCCCACGAGGTCCGCGGGTGGGCTCTCGACATCGAAACCGATCAGGCACATGCGTTCGCCGCGCCAGAGTTTCATGGTGAAACCATCGATAGTCCTGGCGTTCTGGAAATCGGACATGAGCAGCGCTCCTTGCTATGGCATGCGGATCAAGAGGGTATCCAGCCTTCTGTAGCCTAGAGCAAAACGCCAGCCCCCTCATGCTAGGGGGCTGGCAGCAGAACCCTGGTCAAAGACGATCCGCATCGATCACCGCCTGGGCGAACGCCTGCGGGTCTTCCTGCGGCAGGTTGTGGCCGATGCCGCCGCTGATCAGGCGGAACTGGTACTTGCCGGTGAAGCGCTTGGCATAGTCCTCGGAGTTCGGGTGCGGCGCGCCGTTGGCATCGCCTTCGAGGGTGATGGTGGGCACGCCGATGGCAGGCGCGGTGGCCAGTTTCTGCTCCAGGGCAGCGTAGCGGCTCTCGCCTTGAACCAGCCCCAGGCGCCAGCGGTAGTTGAACACCGTGATGTCGACATGGTCGGGGTTGTCCAGGGCCTTGGCGCTGCGCTCGAAGGTGGCGTCGTCAAACTTCCATTGCGGCGAGGCCAGTTGCCAGATCAGCTTGGCGAAATCATGGGTGTTTTTCTCATAGCCGGCACGACCGCGATCGGTGGCGAAATAGAATTGGTACCACCACTGCAATTCCGCCTTGGGCGGCAGCGGGTTCTGCCCGGCCGCCTGGTTGCCGATCAGGTAGCCGCTGACCGACACCAGCGCCTTGACCCGCTCCGGCCACAGCGCCGAGACGATATCCGCCGAACGCGCGCCCCAGTCATAACCGCCGAGCACCGCCTGCTTGATCTCCAGCGCATCCATGAAATCGATGACATCACTGGCCAGCGCGGCCGGCTGGCCATTGCGCAGGGTTTTCGCCGACAGGAAACGGGTATCGCCGTAACCGCGGGCATAGGGCATCAGCACCCGATAACCCTTGGCGGCCAGCAAGGGCGCGACCTCATCAAAGCTGTGAATGTCGTACGGCCAACCGTGCAGCAGAATCACCACCGGGCCATCGGCGGGGCCGGTTTCGGCGTAGGCCACGTCCAGCAGCCCGGCGTTGACATGCTTCAGCGGGCCGAACGGCGAGGGGGCGGCATAAGTGGTGCCGCTGCCCGCGTCGGGTTGCGCCGCTGCGGGCGTCTGCGCCTGGGCCGCGCCGAGGAGGCCGAACAGGCTGAGGGCCAGGATCGACGCGCCGATTGTGGGGTTGCGCAGTGTCATCTTCATGCTGATCTCTCCATTGGATTGCAAACCGTGGGGCGGGGACCTGGCTGATCCCCTTCAACCTGGGTTGCATTTGACGGCCGCGACGTATCTGGCCTGTGTCCGGATCCCGGGGTGGATGCAAGCGCGTGTACCGGGGAGGGCGGTAGATACAGTGCGATACATGACGTAGCCCGCGAGTCCCCGCGGATAGCCGTGGCAGGGCACGACGCCGTTCGTGTGTCCGGACCGGCGACGGTTTTCGACCGCGCCGTGGCCCCGTAGGACGCTTTGCTCGAAGGCAATGTCTGCTGCGTGGGCAAATTTCCATTGCCAGATCCGGGTCATTGGAGGTAGTTTGTAAAACGATTTAGTAAAACGTTTTACTAAATCCGCACAAATGTCGCAAAACAACAACAAAAGAGAACAGCCTCATGCCTCTGACCCGACGTCGCTTCGTGCAGTGTGCCGCCCTCAGTGCCGGCGCACTGGCCCTGCCTTCCATCGCCCGTGCCGCCCCTTCGGTATTGCGCTTGTCCTCGACCATGACGGCGGACGAGAACTCGGCGCACTACCTGTTCTACCAACGCCTGGCCGAGAACCTGAAGCAGTCCGTGGGCGACCGCATCCGTATCGATTTTTTCCCCAACGGCCAACTCGGCAAAGAGGCCGATGTGGTGCAACAGGTGCGCCTGGGGTCGATCGACCTGATGGTCTCCGGGAGTTCGATCTGGGCCACGGCCCTGCCGGAACTGGCGCTGCTGGACCTGGGGTTCCTGTTCGACAGCTACGAGCATGTCGCCCGCTCCGTGGATGGCGGCGTCGGCGAGATCTACAACGGGCTGCTGCGCGAGCGCACCGGTTGCTCGGTCGTGGGCTGGGGTGCGCATTTCAGCGCGCGCAGCGTCTATACCAAGCCGCCGATCAAGGATCTCGAGAGCATCAGGAATACCAAGCTGCGGGTCCTGCCGACCCAGGCGTTCATCGAAACCTTCAAGCTGCTGGGCGCGATCCCGACCCCCATTGCCTTCAATGAGGTCTACACCGCCATCCAGACCGGGGTGGTGGAAGGCTTCGAACACGATGCCGCCAGCGTACTGGCCAACAAGCTCGACGAAGTGGTGAGCCACTGCTGGCAGACCGACCATTTGTTCAGCCCTTGCATTGCCGTGATCGGCAAGCGCGGGCTGGCGAAGATTCCCGCCGACCTGCAACCGGTGTTCATGGCGGCTGCCCGGGAGGCCAGCGTGTCCCAGCGCCGTGCGGCCGCGATCAAAGGCGCCGAAGCCATCGCCGCGCTGGGCAAGGGCGGCATGACCTTCTTCCCCATGGCTGACGCCGAGCGCGCCAGCGTCCGTACCCTCATGCGCGACAAACTCTGGCTGCCGTTCACCCGGACCACGCCATCCATGGCTTCGGTGCTGGGGCTTATCGACGCGGCCAGGGCGTGATCCAGGCCAGCCCCCATAACAAGAGGAGACAGACACCATGAGTTCATCCGACGCTCTCGCTGTCGCGGATCAAGTGGTAGAGGAACATCCCGGGCACACCCACGCAGCGGCCGCCATGGCCGACGACTGGGGCTTTGCCACAACGCCGGGCAGTGGCAGCTTGCTGGCGCCGCTGTGTCGGTGGGTCGAACGCCTGTGCGCGGTGGTGCTGGCGTTGGACGTGGCGGTGGTGTTCGTCTCGGTGATCCTGCGTTATTTCGTGCATCACCCGGTGGACTGGGCCGAGGAAGTTGCCCGTGGCCTGATGGTCATGCTGGTATTTCTCGGCGGCGCTACGGTGCTGGCCCGCAAGCAACATGTACAGGTGGACTTCTTCCGCGCGCTGTTGCCCGCCGGCTGGCAGCAGGCCGCGCAGCAGACCGGGGGCTGGTTGGTCGCGGGCACGGCGGCAGGGCTGGCGTTCTCGTCCTGGCTGTTGCTGGAAGACTCGGTCAACGTCGTGACCCCGATGGGCTTGCCGCAGTGGCTGAATGTGCTGCCGGTCTTCGTCGGCGCGCTGCTGATGACGGCGGTGGGCATTGCCAATGCCGTCAACGGCGCCACTCCCGTCACCTGGCTGACCTTGCTCGGCTGCCTGCTGGTCGGCGGCTCGGTGTATGCCTGGAACACCCAGGTCGAGGCTTACGCCCTGCAACCCTGGGGGCTGCTGGTCGGCGGCTTCTTTGGTGGCCTGCTGGCGGGGGTACCGATTGCCTTCGTCCTGGCCCTGTGCGCCTTGCTGTACTTCATCGGCGATCCGTCGCTGCCGATGGTGATCTACTCGCAGCAGGTCATGGCCGGGATGGATCACTTTGTGTTGCTGGCGATTCCGTTTTTCGTGCTGGCGGGGCTGCTGATGGAAGCCAACGGCATGTCCTCGCGCCTGATCGAACTGCTGGTGCGGCTCTTCGGCCGGGTACGGGGCTCGATGAACCTGATCGCCATCCTGGCCACGGCATTTTTCTCCGGCGTGTCGGGTTCGAAGCTGGCGGATATCGCCGCGGTAGGCGGGATCGTCGTGCCCGCCGTGCGCCGCACCCGACAGGACCCGGCGGAGACCGCGGCGGTCCTGGCGGCCTCCGGGGTGATGGCGGAAACCATCCCGCCGTGCATCAACATGATCATCATGGGCTTCGTCGCGAACATTTCGATCGGCGGCCTGTTCCTCGCCGGCATCGTGCCGGCGGCGATGCTCGCCCTGGGCCTGGCGACCCTGGCGGTGATCTTCGGACGCAAGGTCGACCCCGACCTGGCTTTCCCCTCGCGCCGGCCGGTCGTGCGTCTGCTGGGGGGCGCACTGGTGGCGCTGATCATGGTGACGATGATCGGCAAGGGCGTGACCTCCGGCGTGGCCACCTCCACCGAGGTGTCGGCGTTCGCGGTGGTCTACGCGCTACTGGTGGGCGGGCTGACCTTCCGCGAGCTGACGTTCAAAGGCATCGCCAGGCTGTTCGTGCGCTCGGCCTCGATGGCCGCGGGTATCCTGTTCATCATCGCCGCCGCCTCCAGCCTGGCATTCGCCCTGACGATCCTGCAGATTCCGTCGATCATTTCCGACTTCATGCTGGCCTTGGCGCATGACTATGGCCCCGTGGCGTTTATGATCACCTCGGTGATCATCATGGTGGTGTTCGGCGCGGTGCTCGAAGGCGCGCCGGCGCTGATCATCTTCGGCCCGCTGCTGGTGCCGATCGCGGTGCAGGTGGGCGTCAGTCCTTTTCACTTCGGCACCGTCGCGGTGATCGCCATGGGCCTGGGGTTGTTCTCGCCGCCGTTCGGCCTGGGGCTGTTCGCCACCTGCGCGATGACCGGCACGCGGGTCGAGGAGGTTTCCCGGCGGATGGTCAAATACCTCTGCCTGCTGGCGGCGATGCTGATTCTGATTGTCCTGGTGCCATCGATTTCCCTGTGGCTGCCGCGCACTTTCAATATGGGTTAATGCAAAACATGACAACGATTCACGATGTGGCCGCTCTGGCGGGGGTTTCGGTCAGCTCTGTGTCCAATGTGCTCAACCAGCGCACCGACAAGCTCAGCGCCGACACCTTCGCTCGCGTCGAAGCGGCGATTCTCAAGCTCGGCTACCAGCCCAACCGGGTGGCGCGGCAGCTCAAGACTGGCCATACGCCGATGCTCGGCCTGCTGGTTCCGTCCACCGCCAACCCGATGTACGGGCAGATCGCCCTGAAGATCGAGGCCGCCGCCCGGGCGCAGTTTTCCTACCGGTTGCTGCTGGGCAACACCCATCGCGACAAGCAGCAGGAGGCCGGGATGTTCGATGACCTGCTGTCGTTCGGCGTGCGTTCGGTGATCGTGGTCTCGTCCCAGGACGACGAGCGTCACCTGGAGGCCGCGGTACAGCGTGGGCTGACGGTCGTCAGTTACGACCGGCAAACCACCGAGGACGGCGACTCGCGGGTGGACCATGTGTCGCCGGATAACTTCCAGGCGGGCTATATCGCCGCCGCGCACTTGATCGAACACGGTCATCGGCGCCTGGCGTTTCTGGTGCCCAGCGGCAAGACCATCAGTCGTACGGCGAAGATCGAGGGCTTTCGCGAGCGCGCCGCGCAGGAGGGCGCGCAGGTCAGCGCCACCGTCATCGAAGGCCCGGTGCTCGAGACGTTCGGCGATTCGGAGCTTGCCGACCTGGGATTCGCCATGGCGGCCGATCTGGCGGCGATGACGCCCAGGCCGACCGGTGTCGTTACCGTCAACGACATGCTCGCCATGGGCCTGATGTCCGGGCTCATCCAGGCGGGGCTGCGGGTGCCCGAGGACATCTCGGTGGTCGGCATGGACGGCCTGTCCATTGCCGCGTTCAGCAACCCCAGCCTGACGTCGGTGGCCATGCCGCTGACCGAGATGGCCGACATCATGGTCCAGCGTGCGGTCGAGCGTTCCCGCGACCCACAGCTGCCCGCCGTCAATCTGGTGTTCCAGCCAATGCTGATTTCCCGACATTCGGTGGCCCGGCCCGGCGCCGACAAGCGAGCGTGACCATGACTGAGATCTTCCTGACCCATGCCCCCGGTGTGCGCGCCAATTACTACGCCGAGCAGCCGCTCAGGCAGCTTCAGGCCCTGGGCAATGTCCGGCTCAACGAGTCGCCCGATCCGCTGTCGCTGGAGCAACTGGTCGATCGGGCACAGGGCTGCTCGATCATTGTCGCCAGCCGCGAGGCGGCCGCGCCCGCCGAACTGTTCGAACGCCTGCCACAGCTTGCGGCGATCTGCCGGGTGGCGGTGGACATCCGCAACATCGATGTTGAAGCCGCCAGCCGTCACGGCGTGCTGGTCACCCATGCGACGCCGGGGTTCGACCGCTCGGTGAGCGAATGGGTGATCGGCGTGATGATCGACCTGGCGCGGGGCATCAGCCGCGCGGCCGCCGATTACTGGCAGGGCAGGGCGCCGCAGGTGCTCATGGGGCGGGAGTTGCGCGGGGCGACGCTGGGGATCATCGGTTACGGCTTCATTGGCAAGTGCCTGGCCGACATTGCTCGGCTGCTGCAGATGCGCGTGTGGGTCAATGACCCGAATGCCCGGGTCGATGAGCCCGGCATCGAACAGGTGTCGTTCGAGCAGGTCGTCGGCGGCGCCGATTACGTGGTCTGCCTCGCGCCGGCGGTCGAGCGGACCTACAACCTGTTCGGGCGCGAGGCCTTTCGCGCGATGCGCCCCGGCGCGTTCTTCATCAATGCCTCGCGCGGGGAACTGGTGGACGACGCTGCCCTGCTCGAGGCGCTGGAGCAGGGGCTGATCGGCGGCTGTGCGCTGGATGTCGGCCGCGCGCCAGACCAGATGCCCGGGCCGCTGCTGGCCGCTCATCCCAAGGTCATTGCCAGCCCGCACATCGGTGGGCTGACACCCGAAGCCAGCGAGCATCAGGCCATGGACACCGTGCGCCAGGTCCAGGCCCTGCTCGCAGGACGAGTTCCGCAGGGGGCGGTGAACCTGGCGTGCGCTGACCGCGCCCGGGATGTATTCCGGCTTCAATCCCACTAACCAGGAGTACCCGCGACTATGACCTTGCCCAGCCACGCCACCGACTGCCACGTGCACGTGTACGACCCCGCGCGCTTTGCGGCGCCATCGCCGGTCCCGACCGCGACCTGGAGCGACTACGCGCGGGTACAACAGCAACTGGGCCTGCAGCGCGCGGTGCTGGTCCAGCCAGTGGGGTACGGCTTTGACAATGCCTGCCTGCTGGATGCGCTGGTCCAGGCCGGCCAGGCAGCGCGGGGCATCGCCGTGATCAAGGCCGAAACGCGCTGGAGCGAACTGTCCCGCCTGCATCAGCAAGGCGTGCGCGGCGTACGTTTCATGATGGTGCCGGGGGCGGGCGGGGTGCTGCCCTGGGACGCGCTGGAAAGGATTTCCTGGCGTATTGCCGAACTCGGCTGGGTGATCAATCTGCAACTCGACGGCCGCGACCTGCCTGATTATCAGGAGCGTCTGCTGGCGTTGCCGAGCCGGCTGAGCATCGACCATGTGGGCAAGTTCCTCGAGCCGGTCCCCGTTGGCCATGCTGCCTTCAAGACCCTGTTGCGCTTGCTGGACGGCGGCAATACCTGGGTCAAGCTTTCCGCGCCTTACGAAACCTCCCGGGTCGGCGCGCCGCTGTACGAGGATGTCGGCGTACTGGCCCAGACGCTGATCAACAGCCACCCGGAACGTTGCCTGTGGGCAAGCAACTGGCCGCACCCGGGGCGCGACCCGAGGCCGAGCGACAGCGCCATGCTCGACCTGCTGTCCCACTGGGCCACGGACGGCGCCTGGCGCCGGCGCATCCTGGCGGATAACCCGGCGGTCCTTTACGGCTTCGACGACTGAGGCGGCTAGCGGGCGGTGCCCGGCAGGACGGGGCGAGCCAGGGCCCTGGTCGCATAAATTTGAAATGCACGGCATTGCCCGACAGAATCGCGCCCCGATCCGGCCACAGGCGCCGGACGTTCATGGTGAAAAGGGGCGGCAGTTGAACCAACAGACATTGTCCATGCGCCTGGAGCGCGTGGCGGCGCATGTGCCAGCGGGGGCGCGCCTGGCCGATATCGGCTCGGATCACGGTTACCTGCCGGTGGCGTTGCTGCGCCGTGGCCTTATCGCCGCGGCGGTGGCCGGCGAGGTGGCGTTGACGCCGTTCCACGCGGCCCAACGCAGCGTGCGCGAAAACGCCCTGGACTCGGGCATCAGCGTGCGCCTGGCCAACGGCCTGGCGGCGATCGAGCCGGGCGACGGAATCACGGCGATCAGCATTTGCGGCATGGGCGGCGAGACCATCCGCGACATCCTCGACAGCGGCAAGGCGCGCCTGAGTGGCGAGGAACGCCTGATCCTGTAGCCCAACGGCGGCGAGCAACCCCTGCGCCAATGGCTGATGGACCATGGCTACCGCATCCTCTGCGAGGAAGTGCTGCGGGAAAATCGCTTTTTCTACGAAATCATCGTCGCCGAGCGCGCCGGGCCGGTGAGCTACACCGCCGAGGAACTGTACTTCGGCCCGCTGCAACTGCAGGCCCGCAGCCAGCCTTCCTGGCCAAGTGGCAACGCATGCTGCGCCTGAAACAGAAGACCCTGGCCCACTTCGCCCGGGCACGGCAGGCCGTACCCGAGGAGAAGGTCCAGGACATCGCCCGGCAGGCCCGATGGATCAGCGAGTTGCTGGCTTGAGCGTGGTCCAGGGTAGTAGGAGTCGGGGGGCTCTGAGTCAACCTGAAATTCGTAGAGACAGCGGATGCTTGAAACTGGAAGTTCAGTTGGAAGAGTTGTTCAGCTGCTGAAGCTCAAGTTGCCTGGCAGCACTGGCTTCGAGGTTTGCACGCTCTTCATCCAGATACCGATAAATGCTTTGGAGGTTGGCGATTTTCTGTTTGATTTCTGCCATCTTCTTTTCAATCAGCTTGGCGCCGTCAGCACAATCGATCAGCTTGTTCCGCTGCGCGTCCAGAATCTCGCCTATTTCCCCCAGGGCAAACCCCATGCTTTGCGCACGCTGGATAAAGTCCAGATCCTGCAGAGTCTGCTCTGTGTAAACGCGATAGTTGTTAGTTTGCCGCAGCGGTGAGATCAGGCCGATTTGCTCGTAGTAACGCAGCGTATGGCGGCTGGCGCCGCTGCGGGCCTCGAGTTCGCCGATTTTCATGAAAACACCGCTTGACTATAGAGTTGGGTCGATAGTTTACGCTTGATTTCTCACCTTAAACAAGGAACAGGGAAATGAGCGTGGAGTGCTTTGTCACGGGGGGTACCGGCTTCATCGGTCAACATCTGGTGGCGTACCTGAGTGCAAAAGGTCACACCATTCGGGTGTTGATGCGTCGCCCAGAGCGACTAGCTGCACTGCGGGAGCAAGTCGACAATTTGGGAGGGTGCGCAACCCGGGTATTTGCCGTAGCTGGCGATCTGGAACGGGACAACCTCGGGCTGAGTCTTGCTGACCGAGAAGTGCTAAGGCACGCCAGGGTCATATTCCACCTGGGCGCCCACTTCGCATGGGGGCTTTCAGTGGAGCATTCTCGTGCGGTGAATGTGGAAGGGGCAAAGCGCGTGGCGCTGTTGGCGGCTGAGCAAAAAAGCCGGTTAGTGATGATCGGCGGCTACATGCTGAAAAATCATGAACATCTGCAACGCATCGGAATTGATCCGCGTTATCCGGAGCTGACGAATTGGCCTGCCGTCTACCGACAGGTCGGTGGTTACGAGGGGAGCAAGCTGGAGGCGCATTTTGCGACCCTGGAGGTCATGTCCGCCAAGGGCGGGGAGATTACCGTTGTCCACCCCGCGACGGTCTGTGGCCACAGCCGCACGGGGCATATCCTTGACGGTCAGCCGCTGGTGGAGCTGATCCGCAACCTTGTGCAGGGAAAGCTGGCCGCAGTGCCCGGTACCGCCGAGCACTGGCTGCCACTGGTCACCGTGGATTACCTGGTTGAGCTGGTGGCGGTTTGTGCTTTTGATCCTGCCATGGCAGGCCAGGAACTGCTGGCGCTTGATGACCAGACTCCCAACTTGCGAGAACTGCTGGTACAGGCGGCACAACCTTTGGGCTTAAAGTCTCCCAAGCATTACATTCCACTCCGATTGTTGAGGTGGCTACTGAGTATTCCCCCCGTCGCGCGGCTTTTGAATACAAAACCCGAGGCCTTGGACTTTATCCAGACCACTCGTTTTGATACGGCAGCGGTCGAGCAATTTGCCAACAAGCATGGAATAGCCAAACCGGATATACGTCAGTCTTTGCAGCACACTGCAACGTTCGTCAACTCATATTGCCTAGCCAAGGGCCAGGCCCTCTGACTTCTTCCTTGGGGGCGACAAAGTCGTTAGTCCCGATTAAATGGACTTTCCTAAGGTAAGTGTTGGTGGGATCTTCGTATTCTCAAATTTTGCGCCGTCGATGTAGGGCGGCATTCTATCGAACGGCCATTCAGCGACAGAGATCGTCATCAATGCAATCTACTTTCAGCAAAGGCGTCATATTTGCACTCTCCGCTGCGGTACTGAACGCAACGATCGGTGTACTCAGCAAAGTAGTCATGGGTAATGGTTTCACCGCCAGCAGTGTCGCTGTCATCAAGACCCTACTGGGTTGCGTGCTTCTCTCGATCTTACTGTTTTTCCTCAAGCGCCCGGCGGCGTCGACCAAATGGACTCAGGCGGCTATCTGCGCATTCCTTGGCATCTTTGTGCTGTTCTATTTCGAAACGTCCGCCTATCAATACTACGCTGCGGCAGGTGTGGTGGTGGTGCTGATGGCCAGTGCCTCAATTTCCTCGATCATTCTGGGGCGCATTTTCCTCAAGGATGCCATCACCGCGAACGCTACCGTTGGCGCCGCACTGGCTATCGCTGGGATCTCGGTGATCTTCGGCGGCGACCTGCAGCAGGGCTTTACCCTGCAAGGTGCTGCGCTCGCCTCCATGGCCGGCTGCGGCTATGGGGCCTTTTCGGTTGCCATGAAGCGTATGGGGGTGTCGGGAGGGCTGCACTTCACCCGACAATTGTTGTTCTTTGGCAGCCTGTACCTGCTGATGCCGGCGGCGGCCGATGGTTTCGCGATGGGCGAGCTGTCGCCACTGGCGATCGCCGCGCTGCTGGCGCTGGCCACGCTGCCGACAATCCTGGGCTTCTTCTGCACCACCAAGGCCATCGAGTATCTCAAGCCATCCCAAGTGCAAGCGCTGGAGCTGACCGAGCCACTGTTCGCCGCGCTGCTGGCGTTTGTGGCGCTCAATGAAGTACCGCGCGAAAGCCTGTACGCGGGAGCGGCACTGATCATCGTCGGCCTGTGTTTCTCCAATGAACTCATCCGCTTGGGCAGCAAAGCATCCGTCCCTTCGACCGGTTGAATCCACAGCCGATTACCGCCTGTTGAAATGAGAGGCGAAGCATGCCCTCTACGACCCGCTAACGAACGACTGCAGCCAGGCAACTGTTACGGCTTCTGATCCAGGGTGACCTCCTGCCAGCTGTCATCGGGATCGAACCGCTTCATCGATTGCGCCAATTTATAACCCTCGGGTCCCAGGTCTTTCTCGAACACTTGGCCCTCATGGCTGATCATGAAACTCATCACCCCGGTGTCCTCGTATTTCGCCGGCCAGGCGATGAGGGCAAAGCCACGGCTCATCTTGTCGCCGATAAGGTAGCTGTAGGCGCCACCCGGTGCCGAGGGACCCTGTCCCGCGAGGATGCGGAAGTGGTAGCCATGCCAGTCTTCATCGGCGATGGCATTGCCGAACAGCGGACCCAAGGGGCTGAGTTGACCGCTATCGTCATCCGCCCAATAGAGTCCGTCGTGCTTGCCGGGAGTGCTGAAGATTTTCTGCGCATATTCGAGGGCGCCGTCACCGTTACGATCCACTGACGCATAGTCCATCTGGGCGTCGTGATAGGTCAGCACCGATTGCACCGCGGCCAGTTCGTTGCTGCCGATTCGCCGCGTACGGACTTCGGCGCTACCGGCCTTGATGTCGAAGCGCCAACCCTTTTCGGCTTTTACCAGGGGTATCGGCAGTGTCCAGTGGTCACTGCCGACCGACAGGACAGCTTTGCGGTCACTGGTTTTCTCGATGGAATGTCGCTCGCGGTAGAGCTTCAAAAACGCATCCACGTCGCTGCGCTGGACGCCACCTCGCGGGATGAAACTGCGCCAGTCTTCACCCAGCAGCTGTATCAGGCGTGCCTGATCGGCGTGTTGTGTACCCAGGGCTTCGACGAACGCCTGAGCGGCCTTTTCCGGGGTTGGAAATGCCTGCTGTGCCGTAGCCGTGCATGACCATGCCAGGCTGGCGCTGATCATCAGGATGCGAGGGAGCGAGCCCATGAATGCTTTCACTCGAGGAAGTGTGTTCAACGCCGGCCCCCCCCTCTTTGTCGCATGGGAGCACTGGACGGCCTGCTGATCTGATGGCCGGCGGATCGCGCAGCACTGGGGCGCGTGGCGGATGCCTGGCTGGTTCGACCACGGAGGGCCTGGGCGTTCGACTGGGACGGCGAGCGCGCGCCGGCAAAAGCGTTATTGCGTGCACTGCCGGGGCTGGCGGTCGGGCGTTTTGGCGTTCCCTGGCGCGTTTGGGAGAGTTCCTGGCGGCGCTGATTCGTCTGAGCGTTCTGCTGTCTGGGCTGCTGATTTTCCCGGATGTTTCCGCCAGTGCCTTGGTTCCTGTCAGAGGCTCTCGGTCTGTCTGCCCCGGCTTGCATGCGATTATCGACCTGCGCTCTGCGCGCTTGATCACGGGCCTGGAGATTGGTGGTGGCCGGTCGTTCGATACCGTGCCTGTCCATTGAACTGCGGGCTTTTTCACGCGCCTGGGCGCGTTGGGCATTATCCCCTCGAAAGGCCTCACGCTGATTGGCACCGTCCAGTTGTCGACCGTAGTGTTCACGGCTCCTGCTGTCTCTATAGGGAACGCCATCGCGATGAAGGGAGTTGTGCTGCCACTTGTTCTGGTTCCTGTTGATCTGGGTGTTGCGATTGATGTTGTTGTAGCGGTCGACGTCGATGTCGATGTCGTTGTTGTCCCAGTCACAGTCGCCCCACAGCGAGGCGACGATCGCCACGCCGGTCCCAAACGCCAGCCCGGCCATCAAGGCCGATCCGGGGTAATAGGCGGGGGGCGGTGGATAGTAGACGGGCGGCGAAGCAGGGTAGGCCCAGGTGCCATAGGTAGTGGTCGGATTGTAGGTGGGGACGTAGACCACTTGCGGGTCGGCAGGCTCGATGACGATGGTAGTGGAGCTGTTGGCAGGGGCAGGGGTTGCCGGTGTCGGTGCCGGTGCAGTCTGAACCGTCACGTTCTGATATTGGTTGCTCTGCAGGTTGCCTGCTGCTTGCGCCTGATGCCGCAAGCGTTGTACGCCGTCCATGACATCGTCGGGTTGCGCCAGAAAGGCATCGCCCAGACGCTGTACCCAGACCGGGTCTTGTCCCAGCGTTGCCAGGACCTGCGGGAAGGCAACCAGCGCCTGTACGCTCGGGTCCCAGGTCTGGCTCGACACTTGTTTGACCGCATCATCGCCCTTGGCGCCCGGATGCGCTTTGGACCAGGTGACCGCCTCGGCGATTTCCCCGGGGTAGGTACTGGCCATCAATACCTGTGCCAACAGTGGGTCCGGGTATAGCGCAATGGGAGCCAGCATCTGATCCAGCTGCTCTTGGGTAAACACGACATCCTTGGCCGGTGCCGTCAGGGGCGCTGTAGCCGCAGCGTTTGCAGGCGCATTCTGGGTCTGCGCCAGGCAAGAAAATCCACTTAGAACCAGTACAGCCGACACCGCGTAAAGTAATGAAATGCGCATCGCCCCACCTCATGTGGTCAGGCAGGCTTGAGAGGACTGGATCAATGTCAGGGAGTGAGAACGGCCGACCTCGATGACTCCGCTAAAGGGTAGCAGACACCCATGCTTTAGCCTCCCGCAGCGTGGAGATTGAATGATTGAGGGCGGGGTAATGGCCCTCCGTCAACGCGCAAAACCTGCGCCGTTTGCTCCGCTATCCACGCCTCGTGTCGGGCCCTGCTGCGTCCGGAGAAATCCGGGTTGTCATATTGCGAAGCCCATTCGCGAAAGACCACGGGTATGTCATGCATATTGCCACCGGGTGCGATGCGATCGCCAAAGCGCGCCTTTTCACGTGCGGCCAGCTTCTCAAGGCGAACAGCCGTTGCCGTCATCACGAACACGACCAGATCGACATCGGCTACCCCAGCAAAGATACGAGGGTATGACCCAATGTCGTCACGCCTGCACACGAAGCGCCTGTGATGTAGATCCGCAATCTTCTCTCCCTGAATACAAGTCGCTCATCACATTCGCCGAGGAGTCTGGTCAGGCCTTCTCTCATGTTATGCGCCACCGCTCTATCGCCTGTGAAAAAACGTGCTAGACAATAACCTTGCTTGTCGTTGGGCAGCCACTAGCCTCGACAACAGCCTGTTCGCTTCACCCCGTCTGGCAGGAGAGTGCTCATGAGCGAGCGAATCAATGTAGTGATACTGAGCTTTGCCCCGGCGTTTGCAGCGTTGCGCGATGGCCTTTCGGTCGCTCAGCGGATTGGCGACACACTGTGGGTGGCCAACGACGAAGCCACGAGCCTGGAACGTCTGAAAATCCAGGGCACTGCACCAGGCGGCGCCGTGATCTGCGCTGAGCACCAATCGTTCTCGCTCATGGAATACCTGGACCTGCCCATACCGGAGCCAGACGCCGAGATCGATATCGAGGGGTTGGCCTATGACGATGGTTACCTCTGGGTGGTGGGCTCCCATAGCCTCAAGCGCAAGAAGGCCGAGCCCGACAAGCCGGCGCAAAAGAACATCAAGCGGCTATCGACGGTAGAGGCAGACGGCAATCGCTTTTTGTTGGCCCGCATTCCGGTAGTACGGCAGAGCGACAGCTATGAACTTGCCAGGGCGGTGGATGCCGATGGACGTACGGCGGCGCAGCTGCGTGGCAACGCGCTTGGCAACGACCTGACCTGGGAAATTGCCAAAGACGATCAGTTACGGGACTTCCTGCCCATCCCGGGTAAAGACAACGGTTTCGATATCGAAGGGATGGCGGTCATTGGCTCGCGGCTGTTGTTGGGGCTGCGTGGGCCGGTCCTGCGCGGATGGGCCGTGCTGCTGGAGATCGAGCCTGAACTCAATGGTGACTCCACCGAGACGTTGGTGCTCAAGAAGATCGGGCCGCAGGGGCGGCGCTACCGCAAGCACTTCTTCGCGCTCAATGGCCTGGGGGTGCGAGACCTGTGCGTCAGCGGCGACGATCTGTTGATTCTGGCGGGGCCGACCATGGACCTGGACGGACCGGTAACGGTGTTCCGTTGGCGTGGCGGCTTCGCATCTGATGAGGAGCTTGTGGTCTTTGCGGAGCAATTGGAGAGGGTGCTGGAGGTGCCTTTCGGGCAAGGTGACGATCATGCCGAGGGTATGTGTCTGTTTGACGTGGGTGAGGAGGCCGGGGAAGGTCTGCTAATCGTTTACGACGCTGTCGCGCCGCGTCGTAAACAGGGCGATCTGAGTGTGGAAGGGGACCTGTTTATCCTGAAGTAGCCGCGCATCTGGCCTGATCGGGCACTTCAATGGCAACCCAGGCGAGCTTATGGTTGCGGGCGCTATCACCGGCGGTTTGGTCGGCCGGCGCAAGGTGATTTCGAATAGCACTTACAACAAGTTATTGCTGATGGGAGCCCAGGGGCTCCAAGGTCATGCACTCAGTGCGCACCATGGGAGTGGCCCGATATCCTTAGCTGATATCATTCGAACCCTTACCGGCCGAGCAGAAAAACATGAACCGTCGTAAAAAAATAAACCAGCTATTGAAGGCTCACGCGAAAAAGGCCAGTGCCAAGCTGGCCCCGCGCAGCAAGCCCAAATACATCAGCAAGGCCGACCGATTGAAGCTGGCTGCTGAAACCAACCCCGAGCCAATCCTTTCCCCTGAGAGCTGATCGATATCGCTCTTTTTCTGCAGGGCTTCGTGCTGGTAGATGCGCGGGACCGCGTGTCCACTGCTGGCCCTTAACGCAGACTCCACGACACCCCGACATACATCGCCATGCCTTCCCCCGGCGTGGATCGCGCCGCGTCCATTCCCTTGTCGTCATAGCCCGGGGTGACGGTGGCGGCGTAGTGCTTGTCGGTCAGGTTGCGCAGGTCGAGCCAGGTCTGCCAGTCGCCCTTGGGCGCGTTGTAGCCCAGGGTGGCGCCGAACAGCGCGTAGGGATCGGCGTAGTAGCTGTTGGCGTAGTCCACCGCCACCTTGGACACCAGTTGCGTGTTGAGCGCAGCGAAGAAGCCCTGGGGCCAGTCGTAGCGCAACTCGCCCTGGTAGTAGTGCATCGGCAGGCCCGGCAGGCGGTTGTCGCCGAAGCGCTCATCGTCGCGGTAATGGAAGTCGCTGAAGGTGTAGCTCTGGCGCAGGCTCAACTGGCCGCCGTCGTCCCGCGACCACAGGGTGCTCTGCAGGCTGGCTTCCACGCCCTGGTGCACCGTGGGGCTGGCGTTGAGTTCGTAGGGCGTGGTGGCGTTGGCGTCCGGCAACACCGAGAGCAGTTCGTGGCGCACCTGGGCGTAGTACCAGGCCAGGCTCCATTGGCCGATGGCGCTGTCGCCACGGCCGCCGAGTTCCAGGGTGGTGGCGGTCTGGTTTTGCAGCTTGATCGGGTCGCGCTGGGTGCCGGTGGCCGCGCCGCTGCCGGCCGGGAAGCGCAGGTTGGAGCTGTAGATCAGCGACCAGGGGTGTGGCGCCTCGACCGAGCGGCTGAGGTTGCCGAACAGTTGCAGGCCGGGGGTCAGCTGGTAGCGCAGGCCCAGGCGCGGCGCGTAGTCCCAGTCGCCGAGGCTGGTCTTGCCGCCGCCTTCGGGGTAGGTCACGGCGCTTTCGCGGCGAGTGTAGATGGCGGCCAGGCCGGTGGTCAGCCACAGGTCGTCGGCGATCTCCAGGTCATTGCCGACATGCAGGACGCTGTCCGAACCCTGGTAGGTGAAGTTGCGCATGTGGGTGCCCGGCGCGAAACCCGCGGTGTTGCCGCTGGGGATACGCACCAGCTCGCTGGCCCCTGAGTTGGGCAGGTGCTTGGTCACCCGCAGGCCCAGGGTGCTGTGGCTTTCCAGGCCCCAGAGGGTGTCGCGGCGCTTGTAGTCGAAGGTGCCGCTGACGTCGGTATAGGCCACCTTGAGGCGGTTGGGGCCCTCGCGCAGGTCCATGGGGTAGTCGTGGTAGACCAGGCCGGTCTGGAGGCTCGAATCGTCGTCGATGTACCAGGTGGTCTTGTTGCCGATAAAGGTGCTGCCCGGCTGGTCGCGGCTGTCGTTGCGCGTCACGTAGGCCGGGTTGGCCGCCCGTGGGTCGTGCTCGATGGAACGCTTGGTGACCCGCCCGGCGAGGTCGTTGTCGGTCTGGCGATGGCGAATGTAGAAGCGGGTTTCCAGGTTCGGGTTGAAGCGATAACCGAAGTTGGCGATCACCCCCTGGCTCTCGCTGGCGCTGTGGTCCTGATAGCCATCGGAGCGCGCGTCGGTCATGGACAGGTAGTAGTCGAAGTCGCCCAGCACCTGCCCGGAGCTGACCTGGCGCTGCTGATAACCGTGGCTGCCCGTGGCGTAGCGCACCTGCAACTTTGGGGCGTCGTAGCCGGTGTGGCTGATGTAGTCGATGGCGCCGCCCAGGGCCAGGGCGCCGCGGTCGAAGCCGTTGGCGCCGCGCAGCACTTCCACCCGGTCCAGCCACAGCGGCTCCAGCAACTCATAGGGCGTGCCGCCCGGGCCAGTCAGCGGCAGGCCGTCGAGCATCGCGTACAGCCCCGAGGCATGGGCGCCCGGCGCGCGGTTGATGCCCGAACCACGGATCGAGATCTTCACCCCTTCGTTGCCCGCCGACTGGGCATAGACCCCCGGCTGGTACGCCAGCACATCCTGGTTGCTGGCCACCCGGCCCTGCAGCGGGCGGCGCAGGTCCACCACATTGCTGCCACCGGGCACCTGAGCCAGCCGGGCCTCGGCTTCCTCGATCGATGCGTCTTCGCCGCCGCGTTCCTCGGCGCCGATCAGCACTTGCCCCAGCTCCAGGCCCTGGGCTTCGGCCATGGCCGGACAGACAAGGGCCAGGCCCAGCAAGGCAGAGGGCAGGGGATGGGAAGAGGGCATCGGGGGGAACTCCAGGCGTGGGGAACGGGCAATGAGAACTGCGACGTATGAAAGAACGAAGGAAACACATGGCAATTTGGCTTCTTTGCCAGGTCGACGGGCGTCGGTGTTTATCCCCACCGATGCTGGTCGCTGGCAAGGCTGCGTCAACGTGGCGCTCGGGAGGATGGCCTTGTCGAGCTGCAACGGATGTTCGATTCCAGAGGTGAGGCGATTCGCCGACGGTTGCCTGTGCGGCAATACCCCTGCGCTATCAAGGCTGTTCGCAATGGATATATCCACGCATCGGCGTTCGGCTATCGTCACCCTATATGACTCGATCGCGCAGCCGCTGTGCTTTTGCGTTGACGCTATGTTGGCCGCTGCTGCGATTCACACAGAGCTCTCAAACGCGAGGACATCACGATGAGCGCCCATAAAGCTGTCGCTGTTTCACTGGCCTTGCTCAGCGCGGCCTTCCTGGCCTCTGCCGCTGTGGCCGAGGGCACAGGGTTGATTGCCGCCACCCCGGCCGAACTGAAATGGACACCCGCGCCCGCGGTAGGGCCCGGGGTGATGATGTCGGTGATCGAAGGCGACCTGAAAAAACCAGAGCCTTTCACGCTGCGCCTGATGCTGCCGGCCAACACGAAAGTCGGGGTGCATACCCACCCTGTGACCGAGCGTGTCACCGTGATCTCGGGCACCTTCTACTTCGCCACCGGCGACAGCTTCGATGCGGCCAAGGCCAAGGCCTATCACCCGGGCGACACCCTGATCATTCCCGTCGGCATGCCGATGTACGCCGCCACCCGCAAACAGGAAGCCGTGCTCCAGCTGCACGGCACGGGGCCCTGGGGGATCACCTATCTGAACCCGGCGGACGACCCCAGGAACAGCAAAAAATAGGCAATGGCTGGAATAAACATCGGGCTGGGCTTGCTCTGAAATGTGTCAGGTCAGGACCTGACACATATCCCTCTTGATGGTTAACAGGCTACGGATTTTGCACCCTGGATATACTCTTCAACGAAGTTGTTGGCAGAGTGAACCCTTACGCCTTTGAGCTTCTTGAGTGGTGGGTTTTCCCAGTGCTCTGATGCGGTGATGGGGTAGACGGGGAGTATGGAAACTCCCTGAGGCGGGTCAGCAACGAAGTCGAAGTCTTGAATCCCGTCTTTCGGGAAGTCGATGTAAAACCGCGGTTGCAATCTTGGGTTGGTCCAGCCCGGAGAGCCCACCAGGCCATGGGCCAATATATGCAGCTGTGGTGGGTTGGACTTGAGCAGTGACAAGTGGATGTCCAAAACTTTCATTATGCTAGCCATCTTCGATCTCCTTTCGATGAGTGCGCCTCTTTTCACCTCGGCGCTCGGGTGTAAAACCCTCTAGCTGAAAGCCTGATGCGTTTCAGAATGTCCCTTGGCAGGCAAGAAGTGCCACTTGCACTTCCTGGATGGTTCTCTCCTTGAGTACCGGGGGGAACGAGTAGGTGAGCAGGCTACTGTTCGAGAAGGAGTACGGCTTGGACAGTGAACTCAGGCCAGTTAAAACCGGTTCGGCTGTTGTTGGATAGACCCTAGTAAAGGAGCCTGCCGGCTGCCAGGCCCGATCATCGGATACCGGAGATGGCAGGGCGCCTGCCCTCGCAAGCGTTTCGCCAGGAGGCAACCGCAGTGCTTGTTAAACCAGGGGGCTCGATCCGCTGATATTTTATTGAAAAGAAAACCGACTCTGCTTATCTCTCATCCAGGGCACGATATTTCGCGCTCGCCATCAATCGCCGTCAAAGTTCCTCGAAGGTACCTCCATGCTGCTCGCCCGCTGGCTGCCAGGCTTGGCCAATCTCCTGCAATACCGCCGCGAATGGTTCAGGTACGACCTGCAGGCCGGGTTGTCGGTGGCGGCCGTGCAGATCCCGATTGCCATCGCCTACGCGCAGATCGTCGGGCTGCCGCCCCAGTACGGCTTGTATGCCTGTGTGCTGCCGATGATGGTCTATGCCCTGGTGGGCAGTTCGCGGCAGTTGATGGTCGGACCGGACGCGGCCACCTGCGCCATGGTCGCCGGCGCGATCGCTCCCCTGGCGCTGGGCGATCCCGAGCGCCTGGCGCAGTTGGCCGTGATCGTCACGGTGCTGGTTGGCCTGATGCTGATCGGCGCCGGCATTGCCCGGGCGGGGTTCATTGCCAGCTTTTTCTCGCGGCCGATTCTGATCGGTTATCTGAACGGTATCGGCTTGAGCCTGCTGGCCGGGCAACTGGGCAAGGTGCTGGGTTACAAAATCGAAGGTGAGGGTTTCATTCTCAGCCTGCTGAACATGCTGCAGCGGCTTGGCGAAACCCATTTGCCGACCCTGGCCATTGGGGCGGGCGCCCTGGCGCTGCTGATCTGGTTGCCGCGGCGCTTCGCCAGGCTGCCCGCGGCGCTGGTGACGGTGGCCATCGCCACCCTGTGCGTCGGGGTGCTGGGCCTGGATAGCCGCGGGGTCTCCGTACTGGGCCCGATCCCTTCGGGCATGCCGCAGTTGAGCTGGCCCCAGACCAACCTGGCCGAATTGAAAAGCCTGCTGCGCGACGCGCTGGGTATCGCCACGGTGAGTTTTTGCAGCGCGATGCTGACGGCCCGCAGCTTCGCCGCCCGGAACGGCTACACAATCAACGCCAACCATGAGTTCCTGGCGCTGGGCGTGTCCAATATCGCCGCCGGGGTTTCCAGCGGTTTCGCCATCAGCGGTGCCGATTCGCGCACGGCGGTCAACAGCATGGTGGGGGGCAAGAGCCAGTTGGTGGGGATTATCGCGGCCCTGGTGATTGCCCTGATCCTGCTGTTCTTCACCGCGCCGATGGCCTGGATCCCCCAGGCGGCGCTGGGGGCGGTGCTGTTGATGGCGGGCTGGGGGCTGATCGACATCCAGGCGATGCGGGTCATCCGCAAGCTCAGCCGTTTCGAGTTCTGGCTGTGTGTGCTGACCACCCTGGGGGTGATTGGCGTGGGGGTGCTGCCGGGCATCATCGTCGCGGTGCTGCTGGCGATCCTGCGGTTGCTCAAAAGCATCTATCAGCCCACCGATGCGGTGCTGGGCTGGGTGCGCGGGATCGAAGGCCAGGTCGATATCAGCCAATACCCGCAGGCGCGCACGCTGGCGGGGCTGGTGGTGTATCGCTTCGATGACGCGATCCTGTTTTTCAACGCCGACTACTTCAAGGCGCGCCTGCTGGAAGCGGTCGAGCGCGAGCCCGAGCCTCGTGCCGTGCTGTTCGTCGCCGAGGCGGTGACCTCGATCGATGTCAGCGGCATCGTGGCCTTGAGGGAGGTGCGCGACACCCTGCTGGCCCGGGGCATAGTCCTGGCCATTGCCCGGCCGCACGGGACATTCCTGCGGATGCTGGTGCGTTCGGGCCTGGCGCGCGAGCTGGAGCAGCGATTGTTGTTCGCCTCGGTACGTGCCGGCATTCGTGCTTATCGGGTCTGGCGCAATCAGGTGCAGCGTGAGGCGCTGAAAGAACCAGGCCGGGCCGGCGCCGCTCAACAGCCGTCCCATGATTGACCGCGGCCTTGGCTGGCCACTACCCACGCTTGACCCAAGAGGAGGTGCGGCATGGAGCGATTCACTGGCGGTTGCCTGTGCGGCAAGGTGCGGATCGTCGCGGCGGGGCGCCCGTATCGGGTCGGCCTGTGTCACTGCCTCGATTGCCGCAAGCACCATGGCGCGCTGTTCCATGCCTCGGCGATATTCCCCGAGAGCGCGGTGACCATCGAGGGTGAAACCCGCGATTACGCCGGGCGGTTTTTCTGCCCCTGCTGCGGCTCGTCGGTGTTTGCCCGCAGCGCCGACGAAATCGAAGTGAACCTGGGCGCCCTGGACGCTCCCGATCAACTCAAGCCCACCTACGAAAGCTGGACTATTCGGCGCGAGTCCTGGTTGCCGGCGTTTCCACTCGCCAGGCGCTACGAGCGCGATCGTGATGCCAGCAGTCGTTTCGAGGAATAGCGGGCGCTCCGGTTATGAATAGGGCGTTTGCGGCGCCACCCCGCGCGGGCGTTTCGCCAGGAGCTTGCGGGCGGTCTCGACGAAGGGCGTGACGATCAGGCTGTAGACCGTCAGGTAACGCTGCGGGTCCGGTTCCCCGGTGCCAAAGCGCAGCGGCTCGGGCGTCGAGCGGGTGACGTAGAGCGTGCCGAACATCCAGTCCCACAGGGACAGGTTGGTGCCGAAGTTGCGGTTGAAGTGGCGGGGCGCGTCACTGTGATGGATCTGGTGCTGGGCCGGGCTGTTCAGCACATGCTCCAGCAGCGGGCCGAACGACAGCCAGACATGGCTGTGCCGCAGGTTGGCCGCCAGGCTGTTGAAGATGAACACCAGGTAGGTCACGCCGAACAGGGTGTAGCGGCTGATCTCGCCGCCGCAGGCGTACCAGAAACCACCGGCGTAGAGGCCCAGGCACAGGCTGATGCTCAGTTTCTCGACGATCTTTTCCACGAAGTGCACCCGGCTCGCCGTCGCCGGAACCAGCACCGGCGCCGAGTGATGGACCTTGTGGAATTCCCACAGCCAGCGGGAGTGAAAGGCCCGGTGCGCCCAGTAATGGATGAAGTCCTTGAGCAGGAACACCCCCAGCCCGTAGAGCAGCGCCAGCCCCAGGTTCTGCCCCAGGCGCGGGCGCTCGCCCCAGAGGTTGCTGAAAAAGGCCAGGTAGTCCCCGGAGCGCAGGATGTAAGGGTCGACCAGATGGACGATGGGCAGCACCAGTGCGACCTTGAGGACGGCGCGCACGAAGTAGTAGCGGTAATCCAGCAGCGCCGAGGGATGCAGGTGCACCCGGCCGCCGCCGATGAATTGCCAGAACGAGCGGGCGTCGCTCAGGCCGCGGCGCTTCCTGAAACGGAACAGGCCATAGGCGACGCCGTAGGAGAAGCACAGGAACAACAGGCCGAGGCGGCCGTTCAGATTGAAAATGCCGAGAAACTGCTGGGTAACGGGCGCGATCACCCACTCGATCAGGTGCTGATAGACAAGCGACAGAGGATCCACGGAACGCCAGCCTCAGGCAAAGGAACCGCATTGTAAATCAGTTCGGTTTGGCCGGGGATTGCCCCAGGCCGCTTCTTTTTCGCTTGGAAGTTGTCACTGATCCTGGGGTAGGCTGGCCGCTCGCTGTACCCCATGGGAGGTGCCTGGCTTATGAGCGTATCAAGGGAATCCGCAAACCTGTCGCTGCAACCTCGGGTCGGGGCGGGCTGCATCCGTGCGCAGGGCGCCGAGGGTGCGGTACTGCAGTCGGCATCGCTGTTCGATGGCCTGGTGACCATCGATCATCGCCGCTGGGCCTGCCGCGAGGCCGAACTCAGCTGGACCGCGCCGCAGCACGTGGTGATCCTCACCGAGCGCGGGGCTACGGCCAGGACCCACATCCGCAGCAGTTCGACGCTCAATTACGAGGGCTGCGATCGACCCGGTTCGATCAGCTTCGTGCCGGCCGGCGTCGAGCGTCAGGGCTATTTTCGCGAGGCCGACCTGATCTACACCGCCCTGTGGATCGACACTGCCCTGGATTTCCCAGGCTGTCCGCAATTGGCCGAGCTGCCCATGCGCCTCAACAGCGGCGATGGGGTGATCCACTCGCTGCTCGCCGCCCTCAGTGCCGAGATGGTCAGCGGGCAGGTCCTGGAAGCCAGCTATATAGAGCATCTGGTGGCGCTGGTGGGGCTGCGTTTGGGGCGGGTCGATATCGGCAGCGCCGGCAACGGGCGTCTGGGGCCGCAGTTGCTCAAGCGCTTGAGCGACTACATCGATGCGCGAATCGACGGCAGCCTCTCGCTGACCGAGCTGGCGCGGATCGCTGGCATGCCTGTCGACACCTTCGCCCGTCACTTCAAGGCGGAGACCGGCATGGCACCCTATGCCTATGTGATCGAGCGCCGGGTGCGCCGCGCCGAAAGCCTGCTGCGGGCCGGCAGCATGCCGATCAGCGCCATGGCCCTGGAGCTGGGGTTCTCCAGCCAGAGCCACTTCACCTCGACCTTCAGGCGGATCACCGGGACCACCCCGAATACCTACCGGCAGCAAGCTTCCAGAATCCTGACAAAGTCCTCCTGATACCTGAAAGAACGGCGCCACGCCCTTGGCGATACTCGCGTCCAGCCGTTCATTTCAGGAGAGCACCATGGAAGACCTGGATTCACCGCGCCCGTCGCGCCGCGCGCTGCTGCAAGCCGGGGCCGCCGCCAGCCTGTTGTGGGTAGGCGTTGGCAGGGCCCAGCCCCAGTCCGCTCCAGCGCCATCCGCACCCGCTCGTCCATTGCCGTCCCAGGCGATCACCCTGCGCATCAACGCCAGCGACCAGCAGTTGGACCTCGACCCACGCACCACGTTGCTCGACGCACTGCGCCATCAACTGGGCATGACCGGCTCGAAGAAGGGCTGCGATCACGGCCAGTGCGGCGCCTGCACGGTGCTGCTGAATGGCCGCCGGATCAACGCCTGCCTGAGCCTGGCGGTGATGCATGACGGCGACGAAATCACCACCATCGAGGGGCTGGCCAATGGCGATCTGCTGCACCCCATACAAGCCGCTTTTATCGCCCGCGATGCCTTCCAGTGCGGCTACTGCACGCCGGGGCAGATCTGCTCGGCGGTCGGCATGCTCCAGGAGGTGCGCGCCGGCTGGCCCAGCCATGTCACCGATGACCTGCAGACCCAGCCCGTCGCCCTGAGCGACGCGGAGATCCGTGAGCGCATGAGCGGCAACCTGTGCCGCTGCGCCGCCTATCCGAATATCGTCGCCGCCATCCGCGACGCCGCCGAGGAGGCCTGAACCCATGCTGCCTTTCAGTTATGAGCGTGCGAGCGATGTACAGCAGGCAGTCAGCCTGATGGCCGCGCAGCCGCAGGCGCGTTTCATCGCCGGCGGTACCAACCTGATCGACTTGATGAAGCTGGGCATCGAGCGGCCCAGCCATCTGATCGATATCAGCCGCTTGCCCCTGGCGGCGATCGAGGACAGCACCGACGGCGGCCTGCGCATCGGCGCCCAGGTGCGCAACAGCGACCTGGCCGCCGACAGCCGTGTCCGCCAGCGCTACCCATTGCTGTCCCAGGCCTTGCTGGCCGGTGCCTCGGGGCAGATCCGCAACAAGGCCTCGGCCGCGGGCAACCTGCTGCAACGCACGCGCTGCCCGTACTTTTACGACCCGGGCATGGCCTGCAACAAGCGCGCGCCCGGCAGCGGTTGTTCGGCCCTGCAGGGGCACAACCGCATGCTTGGGATTCTCGGCGTCAGCGAAGCCTGCATCGCGGTGCATCCCTCGGATATGGCAGTGGCCATGGTCGCCCTGGAGGCGCGGGTGGAGACCATCCTGCCCGACGGCAAGCGCCGTTCCCTGGCCCTGGATCAGCTGTACCGCCTGCCCGGGACCACGCCCGAGGTCGAAACCCAGCTGGCCCATGGCGAGATGATCGAGGCCATCACGCTGCCGCCACCACCGCCGGGCCGACAGCTGTATCGCAAGGTACGGGATCGCTCTTCCTATGCCTTTGCCCTGGTCGCCGTGGCGCTGGTGATTGAAGTCGGCGCGGGGCAGGTCCGCACGGCCCGTATCGCCCTCGGCGGTGTCGCTCCCAAACCCTGGCGGGCCACGGCGGCGGAGCAGGCGCTGCTCGGCCAACCGTCCGATATGAGGGTTTACCAGCGTGCTGCCGACGCCGCCCTGGCCGGTGCGCGCGGGCAGGGCGGCAACGATTTCAAGATTCCCCTGGCCAAACGCACCCTGCGCCAGCTGCTGGCCAGCGCCACCCAAGAGCGAGCATCGGCATGAGCACATCAGGACCCACCCCATCCTCCGCCAATGGTCCCATCGGCCAACCGCTGGACCGGGTCGACGGTCGGCTGAAAGTCACCGGCCGCGCGACCTACGCTTACGAGCAGCGGGAAATGGGCGACACCGTCTATGGCTACATCCTCGGGGCGACCATCGCCCGGGGCCGCATCAGCGCGATCGACACCCGCGAGGCCGAACGGACGCCTGGCGTGCTCTATGTCATGACCCACCGCAACGCCCCCGCCCAGGTGGCATTCGGCCCCGCGGTGACGCCGACCACGGCCGAGGTGTTCAGCCGATCGCGCCCGGTGTTGGCGACCGATGCTGTGCGTTACTACGACGAACCGGTGGCGCTGGTGGTCGCTGCATCCTTCGAGGCCGCGCGAGCGGCGGCGCGCCTGATTCGCGTGAGCTACACCCCCGAGCAGGGCGACTTCGAGCTCGCTTCACGCCTGGCCCAGGCCTACATCCCGCCGCGGACCAACGCCGGTCTCCAGACCGACAGCGCCATCGGCGATTTCGAATCGGGGTTCGCCAATGCGCCGGTCAAGCTCGACAGCATCTACAGCACCCCATACCAGAGCCACGTGTCGATGGAGCCCCATGCGTCCATCGCGGTCTGGTCCGGGGACGACCTGACCCTCTATACCTCGGCGCAAACCCTGGCGAACTTTCGCGCCGGCCTGGCCAGTACCCTGGGCATCGAGCCGGCGCGGGTGCGCATCGTCAGCCCTTATATCGGCGGCGGCTTCGGCTCCAAGCTGATCATTCATTCCGACGCGGTGCTGGCGGCGCTCGCCGCCCGGGTGCTCAAGCGCCCGGTGAAGGTGGCCCTGACCCGCCAGCAGATGTTCGCCAACGCCGGTTATCGCCCGACCATGCAGCATCGGGTGCGGCTGGCGGCGGACCGCAGCGGCAAGCTGACGGCCCTGGGGCATGACGTCTGGTCGAGCACCTCGCGTTTCGAAGAGTACTGCGAGCAGACCGCGGTGTTTGCCCGCTCGCTGTATGCCGCGCCGAATCGCCTGACCCGCCATCGGCTGGTACCGGTCGACCTCAATCGCGGCGAGTGGATGCGCTCGCCGGGCGAGGCGCCGGGCATGCTCGCCTTCGAAAGCGCCATGGACGATCTGGCCGAACGCCTGGGCCTGGACCCCATTGAACTGCGGGTGCGCAATGAGCCGGAGCTGGACCCCGAGTTGGGTGTGCCCTTCGCCTCGCGCAATCTGCTGGCCTGCATGCGCACCGGCGCCGAGCGCTTCGGCTGGAGCCGCCGCAAGCCCAAGCCCGGCAGCCTGCGCGAGGGCCGCAAGCTGATCGGCATGGGCATGGCCGTGGCGATCCGGCCCAACTACCTGGGGCTGTCCAGGGCCCTGGTGAGCCTGGGCCCGACCGGGAGGGTGCTGGTGCGCCTGGACATGACCGATATCGGCACCGGCACCTACACCATCCTGACCCAGGTTGCGGCCCAAAGCCTGGGGGTGCCGATGTCGGCAGTGCAGGTGCAGCTGGGTGACAGCCGCTTCCCGCAGACCTCGGGCTCTGGCGGTTCCTGGGGGGCGGCCAGTTCCTGTTCGGCGGTGGAGGCCGCCTGCCAGGCCCTGAAGCAGCGGATCATCCAGGCTGCCGGCGCGCCTTACAACCAAGCGGAGGTGCGCTTCGCCGACGGCCGTATCCGCACCGGCGAGCGCTCGGAACGCCTCAGCGACCTGCTGCTGCGGGTGGCTCCCGCGGGGTTGCAGGCCGAAGGCAACGTCGGGCCGATGGGGGAGGACTATAAGAAGTTTTCCCAGCATTCCAATGGCGCGCATTTCGCCGAAGTCGCGGTGGATATCGACACCGGCGAAGTCCGTCTGCGGCGCATGCTCGCGGTGATCGGCGCCGGGCGCATCCTCAACCCCAAGACCGCGCGCTCGCAGATCCTCGGCGGCATGACCTGGGGCGTCGGCGCGGCGCTGATGGAACAGACCCTGCTCGACACCCGCCACGGACACTTCGTCAACCATGACCTGGCCGAGTACCTGGTGCCGGTCAATGCCGATATCGCGGCGATGGACGTGGTGTTTCTCGAAGAACCCGACACCAAGGCCAACCCCCTGGGCGTCAAGGGCCTGGGCGAACTGGGCGTGTGCGGGGCGGGAGCGGCCTTGGCCAATGCCGTCTACAACGCCACCGGCATCCGGGTGTACGAGTTTCCGCTGACCCTGGACAAGCTGCTGCCCGGGCTTGCCGCCATCGAGGACTGAGCGAATCCTGCATCGACAAAAAATCTCGACGGCCTGCGCTGGATTGGGCAGGCTTGTGGGTCTGCGGCAGCCCGGTCGGCTGCTGTGGAACTCAAGCCATCAGCCGACGGACGCCTCCATGAACCTTGCCACCCTGATGCTCTTCCTCCCGGCCTGTTTCGCCCTGAACATGGCGCCAGGGCCGAACAACCTGCTGTCGATCCGCAATGCCACCACCTATGGCTTCCGCGCTTCCTGCCTGGCGGGAGTAGGGCGGCTGGCCGCCTTTGCCCTGATGATCGCCCTGGCGGCGGCCGGGCTGGCGGTGGTGCTGCAGGCTTCGGAACTGCTGTTCCACGGGATCAAGATTCTGGGGGCGGGTTACCTGCTGTACCTGGCGTACCAGCTGTGGACCGCGGATACCCAGATCGAGTCCGAGAAAAACACCGCGCCATTGGGCCTGCTGGCCCTGGCCCGGCAAGAGTTTTTAGTGGCCATCGGCAATCCCAAAGCAATCCTTATCTTCACCGCCTTCCTGCCGCAGTTCGTCGACCCTCAAGCGCCGGTGTCCGCCCAGTTCCTGGTGCTCGGCGCGCTGTTCCTGGCCCTGGAATGGATCGCCATCAGCGCCTACGCCTATATGGGCCTGCACATGCGCCGCTGGTTCGCCGAGCCACGTGGCAAGAAGATCTTCAACCGCTGCTGCGCGGGGTTGTTGTCGGGGGCGGCTTCGGTGCTGTTGTTGGCGCGGCGGGCGTGAGTCGGTTGGTAAGCATTGCCGGGACTACGGGCGCTTGGTTGAGTCCACAGCCAGAAGCTGCCTTTCACGCTGTCCACAGAAACACACTCAACGTACCCTGCTGAAAGACAACATTGAAAAGGAGTTCGAATGAAAACCGATTGGCAACAAATTCGAGAAATGATGAACACTGTTATCGATAGCTGTGAGCAGATCGAAACGGCAGGGTTCAATGAGGAGCATCGCTCCGCGACTGTGAAAATCGAAGGCGTCGATTACTCCGTTCAGGAGTTTTTAATCAGTGCCTGGACCCTCCCGGAGAACATTCGCTACCAGATCATTCGCGAGCGCCATGAAGCTGGAAATGATCTTCCCTACGTTCCCGAAGCAGCTCGCATTCTTGTCTCAATGGCGCAGGCTTGTGCGGAATTGGTCGGAGCAGCCGACACGGCACCCGCTCAGAAAGCTATTGCAGGAATGAATCATTGGTACAAGGCCTACGCTGTACCGCATATGACTGCCACCATCAGGCTGGCAAAAAAAACAATCTGACGCTTACTTTGTTGGCTTCAAGAGTGCATCAAAAGAAGCTCTGTCCAAGGTGGGTAGAACCACAGACTTTCCAGGGTGCTACGTCTTCAGCGATCAAGGTAAACCGGTCTATGTAGGTATCTCGAGAGGGGTAGTAAAGAGGCTCGTCCAGCATTTGAATTTCGAGTCGCACAACACCGCAAGCCTCGTCTACAAAATGGCTGCAGAAGACTATCCGCACGAAATGAAGCGTGATCAAGCGATGAAAGACGAACAATTCAAGGAAGTCTTTCTTTCAGCTCAGGGGCGCCTCCGACAAACAACGGTGGCCTTCATTGAGGTCAACAATGACCTTGAGTTGTACGCCTTCGAAGTACTTGCGGCCATGAAGCTAGACACAGATGTATGGAACACATTCCGCACACATTGAAGCTGATAGCTAACCTTTCCATAAAGCGGACTCTGCCACGCAAACAGGTCGCCGCCGTTGATTACAAACGTTAAGTCGCGTCCGCGCCGAATCGAACGTGGTCTGAAATGAGCGTCCGCTTCCGGCCAGAAGCGTCCGCTCAAAGGCGTCTAAAAATATAAGGGCGATTCACTATTAGGATAACTGCAGTCCTTCGCCCCACTGTATGATTTCGTTTGTCCAGGCAAGGACCAGACAAAGTCCTAGGTTTTCAACGCCCCATTTACGCCTTTCGTCCCCGGCATAGGCATTGTAAAATTGATTCATTTTTTCTTCATAGTATTCCTCAAAATCACCATAGACGTTGCTTTCTAAGTGAATGCTTAGGTCGACGTCTTTACCGCACCTTTCTTTTATGAAGCGCAGTAAACCTTGCGAGTTAATTGCGTTGTGTACTTCGGAGATGGTGATGTCGTTATATTTTCCGGAGTCAATGGCTTTATTGATTTGTAGTATTAGTCCCGTAAGCGCTGTAACTTTCATGTACTCTTCATTCCTATATGTTTATGTTGAGGTAATTAAAGTATTAGTTGTTGTGAACACTGACTGGCAAGGGTGTCCGCTACTGGCCGACACTAGCGTCGAAACTCGGCCCATCGAAAGTGCTCTATTCAAAAGGTGATCAGTTCCACCGCTGTGAACGGATCACCTATGATTCACTTCTCTTTTTTTGGGGGTTGTACCTTCGGCATCGGAAGGGTGTTTTGTACAGGCGGCAGACCCCGATCATTGGTCTGTATTGGTCTGGTTGGGTTATGGCGTGGTGGTTGCGATTTTTCGTTACTCATTGGTCAACTCCGGGTAATGGCTTTGGAAGTACCGTCTCATCTGCAACTCGGCTTTGGTCATAAGACCTGCGTTCTCAGGAACGACCATTCCAGCAAACGCAGATTTCATTACCGCCGATTTCTTCTTTCGTATTGCAAAACGTTTTTCGTTGATCTCTCGCTCGGTCAGTTCACCTTGCGCGACATCAAACCATCCCTTTTCTGCGTCATCAGCTAGCACAGAAAGCTCTATCCCTGCTGCACTTAGAGGCTTGATACGGGCCTTGAATGGGAGAAACTTGTACACGACCGATATGACTTGGCTGAGCATGATGAAGAGGCCCCAAACAAACGCGTATTCTTTCCAGATAGCCCAGCCGCCAATACTGCCAGCCGATGCTATGGCTAGTACTATGCCGATTCCTCTCTCAATATTTTCAGATCTGATTTGGTAGAGCTCAAGATAGTAGACATGCGCTTTAAGATTTTGCAGCTCCACCCAATACTGCGCTTGATACATCGCTTTGCTTCCGTTGCTGGTGAGAAAAGCTCGACGCCGCCTCTAGGGATCATACAGTTGCTTTGAGACAGTTTGCACCCAGAGCACTTATCTCTTCGGGCCGGAAGCTTTCCTCAGATGAGGGGCTGCTTTTGGCTGTGGATTCAACCAGTCGCGAACCAGATCAGCCAGGCTTCGGTAAAAGTAATGGCCTCAAACATGCTGCTTCTGGCGCCCAGCCTTCAAGCGATTAAGGTCTGCAGGTCCTCAACCAACTCTTTAAGCTCCGAGCGATCCAAATCGTTCTCTCGATAACTGGAGCGTTGGAGGATTTGATCAGCAGTCATCAACGGCCAGAATCGGTCAATGACGTCATTAGGGTTAATACGCGCTGCCGATCCGATTAACTTCTTGGCGTCGCAGGTATCGGAGAAAGTCACCCTGATTCCGAGTTGGGCCTCGATCAAATCTGGGCAAAGGTAGTTTTCGATTTCTCGTTTGCGCGTGGAGTAGAACGATCGGCCCTGGGCCTCGACCTCTCCCTTACGCTTGGCAATCGCAGCCATTTGCTCGGCGGTACCCCCGATGTCCGAATCCAAAAAAACGCACCACGGAAGTCCAAGATCATCTGCGAGATTGAGAGTGACCCAGTGTTTTACGCTGCCGCAGCCACCTATCAGAATTGGAACGATTCCAAGATCCTCCAAGCTAGAGGCAAGCTGCCCAGCAGCCTTGAGCGTGTTGGCTGCATGCCTAAGGAAGATCACGTCTGACTTACCCTCTACCAATACGACCGCACGCGCGCGCTCAAGACCTGTCTCCGGAAGCACACCGAGGCTTTCAGCAGCTTCCTTCAGTACGTCGTTACTAGGCATTTTGACGATCGGGTAACCGTTTTCGTCCTTGGTTACGTAACGGATTCCCTCTATGGGCATCAGACCAGCCAGGGCTGGCACATGAGTGGTAACGATGATCTGCCGGCTGGGATGCAGAGACAGTTCAAGTAGCGCCCGCATCAGCATCACTTGGTAGTTCGGATGCTGAGAGGTTTCTGGTTCCTCGATGGCGTAGATGACGTCGCGCTGGGTGCCCACTACGGCTTTCTCCGCCTCAGCGCGGAAGAAGTTGAGAAGAATGAGGCGACGTACGCCGCTCCCGCGTTTGTTGATCGGTATGCCGTTCTCACCATCCAAGGTGAAGTTGAATACCCACTTCGGTTTATCCTTAAAGCGCGGAGTCAACTCGTTGGCCAGCTCAGGTGCCATCTCTCGCAACTTGTCGAGGGTGCGAGCAGCCACTTCCAATACGCTGGCTTCAATTTGACGCTCCAATTCAGTGATTTGGCCCTGAAGTTCGGCCTGAGCCTCCTTGACCGCTTGCTGCAGCGGATTTTTTGCTTCGGCATCGCCATCACTGCTCTCCCTGTCCGCTTTGAACAGAGCAAAGACAGGTAACTGCGCTTCGATTTTTTCCCAGATGGATTTGTTGTCAGTCGAAAGCGCTTTGCTGATATCTAGAATTGTGTCCTGACAGGCTATCTGCCCGGCCGCACGGCGAATGGCCTGGCGCCACAGTGAGGCTACTCGCTTGTCGGCAACCTGTTCGGCTATCCCGCGCTGCTCCCCAAGCTTTTTAAGATCGGCCATCTTCAGACTGAGTAGGATTGCCAATTCCGGGTCCGCAGGATGCTGGCAACGAAGGGCTATCCGCTCGAGTTTTCCGGTACTTGCCTTGTAAGTTTTGACAATCTCCAGCGCGCCCTCTGCATTCAGAAGGTACTCATCTGCCAAGGTCGTCTCGGCAACCTCGTCCAAAACCATACGCTCGGGAAGCCCATCGAACTCGCACGCGATTTCAAATTGGTCGGCGCCTTCCGCCAGGCTGAAGCAGTTCATGTCGCTCTTATCAGGCTTGAACCCTTCCGTCTCAAAGAAGACGGCCAAGGCTTCGAGAATGCTGGATTTGCCATAGTCGTTACGACCGACGATGCCAGTCATGGCTTCGTTGGCAGGGATCACCGTAATGGTGCGATAACCGCGAAAGTGCGTGAGTTTGACGGACTTGAGGCGCATCGTGATTTCCCTATCTGAAGTTAAGTCAACAAGGGCGAACTAGAGCCAGTCTAGGCAGAGAAATGCCCAGCTGCGCGCAGCCAACGTATGGAAGAATTCGCAACGACTCTAATCGGCAAGGGGTCAGAGGATCATTAATCGCTCTCGGTTTCTCACAGTTTTCCGAGTTCGTGAGTCGTTACTGATGTGGCTACCGCTCAACGTCACCTAGTTGAGGCATCGTCGGCGAATGACAGCAATCGGCCAAAAGCGAGCATCTGGATAGCCAATCTCAAATAGGCCGAACACTAAGGTCGTCGGCCATTTAAGCAGCGGCTCTCTAGAACTTTTCTCTATTTATCGGTCTATGTGGATAGGCTCATCCGCTCGCTCAGCGCGACCTCGCAGGCTTGCCGCAGCCGGATGGCCACACGTCCAATTGTCAAGCAGAGGTTGTCTTCGCTCATGAAATTCCATGACCCATGGATGGTGCTCTTCGGCCTGTTCGCGTTCGCGGTATTGGGCTCGGCATCAGCAACACAGATGAAGACCTCAACCCCTGTTTTCGCAACTGAAGTCACAGCCGTTCAGGCTCCGGTCCAGGCCGCCGGCAACCCCTGGCCGACCTTGGCCAGTATGGCCGGCAAGCAGCCGGGGCCGTTGCTTGCCCATGACGACCGATACTGGCATGACGGCCGTTGGTACGATCGTAGAGACGATTGGCGCCGAGAAGAGTGGCGTAGGGAACAGTGGCGTAGAGAGCAAGCCCGCCGAGAAGCGGAACGCCATCGTGATTGGGAGCGCCACCACGATCGAGCCATGCGGCACCGCTACGAAGACAATCACCGCTACTATCGTCGCTAGTGCGACGCCACGAGATTAATCCACCTCAGGCAGGTGCCAACGCAAGCAGGGGGATATCGAGTGGTTAGGTCAACGGGCGAACTGGCGATACGTCAGATCTCAGCACTTCCTCCGGACATCCTGGTACTGGAAGCGGAGGCTATTGCAGAAGGTTTCAGGTTTCTCACACGCTTGGTTGCGGATTGGAAAAACGGGTCCAATCGATTCGACCAACCCGGTGAGTGCCTTTTGGGCGCTTTCCGCGACGGGCAACTGATTGCCATCGGTGGTCTTTCATATGATCCATATGCCGGGCCGGACATCGGGAGGCTACGGAGGGTATACGTCGCGCGTGCAGCAAGGGGGCAGAATGTGGGTAAGGCCCTGGTGCAGCAGCTTTTGGCCTATGCGGCTCAGCGATTCCGTGTCGTGCGCCTGTCCACGGATACTCCGGAGGGCGCTGCATTTTACCTGCGCTGCGGGTTCCAACCGATACAAGATGATTTTGCGACTCATGTGAAGTCGTTAGTCGATGCCAGGTAACCGGGTCATTGAAGGGCAGATGCTTGGCATAGCCGGTCAACGGCGAAGAGTGAAGGCTTTGCAGGCTTGCAAAGCCTTGCTGCAGAGGCCATCAGCGCGAAACGGCCATCCAGCCCGCACAGCCCGTCATTACCCCAGCTGAGGTTCTGTTCAGACGCTTCATTGCCTTCGGAGATCGTATGGCGTTCTTGATACGTGATGCAGTAACGAGGTACGCCAATTGGACGGTGAGATCGATGCCAATGCCGAGCGCGGTAATAAGGATGACTTCTGGCCAGGACAGCGCCGTCAGATCGAATGCGTGAGGCAACACTGCACCGAAAAATACGACCGCTTTTGGATTGCTCAGCGTCAGCACAGCGCCTGCAAGCAGACCTCGGCTTGCCGAGCGCTTTGGAGGGTCTTGAAGATGCTCGGTGTTCTTCGACCACAAGTTCCATGCGATGAACAGAATAAAGGCGACACCGAGCCATTTCACGGCAATGAACACCTGCTCGAACTGCAGCGCCAGTGCCGCAAGGCCGAGGGTGGCGACCACCAGCCAGACAGCATTGCCCAGCACCATGCCTGCGATGAAGGGCAGCGTAGCCCTTGCGCCGCGTGACACCACTTGCCCTAGCAGGGCTCCCTGAGCGGGGCCGGGGATTGCTGCCGCAATCGCGAATGGCACGACAAAAAACCAGAGCGAAGAAGTAGCGCTCATGGGTGAAGCCTCCCTGTTGTCTTGGTATATCGAACGGCATGTTCGCATTGGGTGAGCAGGGAAACCAGTACGGTCGCTTGCTCCCCAGGCAGAGACAAGGCACGCAGTGGTGGATGCCCGCTTTGAGTCCAGAGTGGGTAAGAACCTACGTCGAGGTACATGACGTCCCGCTAGCAAGCTGGGCCAGCCGCCGGAACGCACTGACGAACATAGTAATTGTCGAACTCACCGCTTTCGATGAATTGGAAACCATGGCGGGTATAAAAACGATTCGAAGCGCTTTCTTTGAGAGCACCCACTCTAATCGGGAGCCCAGCCATATCCGCCTCTTTGAAAATCTGAGCGAGAACAGCAGAGCCTATCCCTGATCCCTGCGTGCTCGGTCTCACATACAAGTGGTCGAGCAAGAATTCAGTGTGCCGGTGCTTGACCACGACAAAACCAACCCTCTCTCCAGATACCTCGATGTAGCGGGTATTACGGGCCTCAAAGCCGCTAAGAAAGCGTTCGCGTGCGCGCACTGGATCAAATCGCCCAACCCGCTCCAGGCTTTCGCGCATGGCCTCGATTCGAATGGCTACAAGATTGTCCAAGTCGCTTTGTCGAGCCGGGACCAAAATGACCTGGGAACTTTTATCAGGTGTGACGGGCATCATTTGCGCTCTAACTCTCATCCTGGGCAGCGAGTATAGAGAGAATGGAAACAAGCGGCCCACCCGCTTTTTCTGTCGAGGCCAACAGGCGAAAGCAGCCACTCAACCAGCAGTGAAATCAAGCTGGACTCGCAACGCACCAGGTATCAGCCCCGATCCCAGCCCATCAATGGAACGGGAAGATGTAGTTCATCCAGGCCGCCATGCGCAGGAGGATCTTGCGCATGATCGCCACATGGTGGAAGTGCTGGCTATAGAGCGCCGCCTGGCCATAGGCGCCACCGGGCATGAGTTTGGCGTAGGGCAGGTAGTCCGGGTCGGTGATTTCGATGACCACCGGCACCCGCCCCGGTGGCGGTGAGCCGGTGTAGCTGATCAGGGTGCCGGAAGGCTGTATCTGTCCTTCGCCGATCACCGTGATGACATTCTTGACCCGGCCCTTGAATACCTTGCCGGGGATACCGTCGAATGCCACTTCCGCTTCGTCCCCCGGGACCAGGCGCAGCAGGCTGTTCTGGCGCATCCAGGCCGCGAAATACTGGCCCTCGTCCGGAACGAACACCATCGACGGGCGCAGCGGCAGCTTGCTTGCCATCATCCCCGGACGCAGCGACACATGGGTGACGAAACCTTTGCTCGGGGCGCGGACCACGGTGTTGTCCAGTTCGAACTGGGCGTTGTCGATCTGTGCCTGCAGGTCGTCCACCTGGGCAATCGCGGCTTCCTGCTCGCGGCGGGTGCCGAAGTTGCGCTTGATCAACTCGTTGATCCGGTACAGGTCGCCCCGCGCCGCCACCTGCTGGGCCTTGAGGGACTTGAGCCGGTTTTCGAACGGCTCGGGGTCGATGCGAAACAGCACATCGCCGGGCTCCAGCATCTTATTGCCTTGCACCGGCACCTCGATCACCTTGCCGGTGACCACCGGGATCACCGGCACCGAGACGAAGTAGGAGCGCGCCACTTCCGAATAGGGGTGGTTGTAGTTCATCAGGAAAATCAGCGCGCCGATCAACACCACGCCGCCTAGCACGGCGGTGGGCACCGTCCATTTGTTCAGCGGGATACGGAAGATCTTGAAGATGGCCACGCAGATGGCGCTGTAGGTCAGGATCAGTAACAGGTCCATGGGTCACATCTTCCTTTCCGGGCGGGCCCCGGCTTGGGATTGTCCCTCCAGTCGCTCGACCCGCTGGCGCAGCTCGGCCAGCTCTTGCGCCAGGCCCTGTTCGCTCTGCGGCTTGCCGGTGGCGAACCCCCAACCCCGATCCTCGCGGTACAACATGGCCCAGATCCACAGGAACGGCCACAGGGCATGGAGGGTAAACAGGCTGACCCAGCCGGCCGCGTGAATCGCGTCCTGGTGTGGATGGTTCCGATGGACGGCAATTTCGTAGGGAATATCGTGCAGGACGATGATTCCGTAGAACAGGACTATCCCGGCGAAGATAAGAATGCCCAGCGCAATCTGATCGAGCATGATTCGCCTCCCGGAAGCCTTCAGCTCGCACGCAACCGCTTATGAAGCACCTTGATCGGCCACGGCCATCTGACTGTCCGATGGCACGGGCCTTACGCAATCCATACTAGTTCAAGTTCATTCATCTGCCTGGCTGCCCTCCAGGGCGCGCGCGGCCTTGAACCTGGAAAGCTGCGCTCGCGCGGGCAGCGGTTTATGATCCCTGCCTGTCGTCCATCGTTGCGAGCCCGATCATGTCTTTTGAACTGGACCTTCCCGAAATCCGCGCCGGCATCCTTGAATTTCCGGTCTGGCATGCGCGCGGTGGTACGTCCACCGGTCTGATCCTGGCTCGCGAGACCCTGCCCGAGGACCCGGCGTTGGTCGAGGAGTTGCTGCGGCACTTGATGGGTGTGCCGCTGAGTGGCGACCTGCCGGGCAATAACCAGATCACCGGGCTGGGCCGTGGCGGGCCTACCAGCAACAAGGTGTTCATTGCCGAGCGGCGGCCCGGCGAGTCGCGTCTGGTCAGTACCCTGGCGCAGCTGGCGGCGGGTAAAAGCGCGATCGACTGGAGCGTCAATTGCGGCAACATGTCGGCGGCCTTGCCCTTGTACGCCCTGGAGCGTGGCTGGCTGAGCCCGGACGAGGACAGCGCGCAGATCGAGATCTTCAACAGCAACACCCAGACCACCATGCTTGCGCGCCTGGCGTTCCGGGACGGTCGCCTGCTGAGCGATACGCGCATTCCCGGGGTCAACGGGGTGTTCCCCGGGGTCGACCTGTTTCTCAGCGACCCGGTGGGGGCCAAGACCGGCCAGCTGTTTCCCACCGGGCAGCGCATCGACCTGCTCGACGGCGTGCGCGCCACCTGCCTCGATGTGGCGGTGCCGATGGTCATCGTCCAGGCCGCGGACCTGGGCAAGACCGGCCTGGAAACCCCGGCGCAGCTGGACGCCGATGGCGAATTCAAGGCGCGGCTGATCAGCCTGATGGTGCAGGGCGGCCTGCGTATGCAATTGCGCAACCGCAGCGGCGCCCTGATGAGCGCCGAGGAGTTGCAGCGCAGCGAAACCCTGCCGAAGATCTGCATCGTCAGCCCGGCCCAGGGCGCGGGCGATATCAATACCCGTTATTTCACCCCGCAGAATGCCCATCCCTCGCTGGCCGTCTCCGGTGGCTGCTGCCTGGCCGCCGCCTGTCTGGCGCAAGGCACCGTGGCCCATGAACTGCTCAAGACGCCCAAGTCGCTGAGCGCCACCACGGCGGAATACCCGGTGTCGATCGAAAACCCGGCAGGGGTGCTGGACACCTTGATTACCGCGCGCGAGGAGGGCGGTTCGATCCGCATCGACGCGGCCGCCTACCGGCGTAGCGCGCAGATCCTGCTCAAGGGCCGGGTGCCGCTGTACAACGCCTCGGCGGCGTTGTTCGACGCGTTGAAAGGGCGGGGTTGAAACCCGCATCCAGCAGATGGCAGCAAATCCGCTCAACCCAGTGAACGGTATTCGCTGGGAGCGACCCCGAACTCACGGCGAAAGGCGCGGCTGAAGGCGGCCTCGGATTCATAACCCAGCTGTTCGGCGATCTGCGAAATGCGCAGGCTGGAGGTCTGCAAGCGCTGACCGGCCAGTTGCATGCGCCAGTGCATCAGGTAACGCATCGGCGATTGGCCCACCAGGTGGGTGAAACGTTGCGCCAGGTTGGAGCGCGACTGGTTGACCAGGCCGGCCAGGCGCTCGACGCTCCACGCCGCGCCCGGTTCGGCATGCAGCAGCGCCAGCGCCTGGCCGATCAACGGGTCGCGCAGGGCGGCGATCCAGCCGCTGATGCCTTGCGGGGCGTGGGCCAGCCAATGGCGCACGGCCCAGATAAACATCAAGTCGATGATCCGCGAGAGCATGATGCGGCTGCCGATGGAGGGGTTCTGCACTTCCTTCTGCATCGCCGCCACCGTCAGCGACAGCCATTCACGGGAGCCGATCAGGTCGTTCGGGTCCTCGCCCTGGCAGCTGACTTGCAGCACCCCGGGCAAGCCCTGGATCAAGGCCTGGCCGCACCCGCCCTCGAACTGAAAGACCCCGCTGGTGATGCGCGCCGGCAGGTCCGGGCTGGCATCGGCAGCGCTGTGCAGTTGATGAGCTTGGCCGTGGGGCACGAACAGGATGTCCCCGGGCACCAGGTGGGTGGTTTCGTCATTGCCGTTGAGCCTGAGCTGGCAGCCGGCATCCTGGATCACATGGAAACAGGCGCTGCCCGCCGCCCGCTGCAGCACCTGGCCGGGTTGCAGGAGCGTCTCGCCCAGCAGCTCGCCACGCATCCGGGCCAGGCTGAACACTTCGAAAAACACATCGGCGGCCGGGTGCCTGAGGTCGGATGGCGAAGCGGGTGGGGTCAGGTGTCTCTGCACAGTCTTCGGCTTCTCGGTCATGGTCGGTCGGCACCGTCCCCTTCGATAATGAGCGCGCCCGAGCATAAGCCAGCACGGGGGAGGGCGTCTCCTGCCTTGTTGCCCGACGAGCGACCTTCCCAGCAGTGCCCCGGGCCGGCAGTACCGCCGCCAGCGGCGAGCGGTCTTTATCCAGACAGAGGATTCAAGCTCATGAGTGATCAGCCTACGATTGTGTTGGTGCACGGTTTTTGGGGCGATGCGGCCCATTGGAGCAAGGTGATCATCGAGCTGACGCGCAAGGGTTACAGCGCGATCCGCGCGGTGGAAATGCCCTTGACGTCGCTGGCCGATGACGTCGAGCGCACCCGCAGGATGATTGCCCAGGTCGATGGCCCAGTGTTGCTGGTGGGGCATTCCTACGGCGGCGCGGTGATTACCGAAGTGGGCGACCAGCCCAACGTGGTCGGGCTGGTGTACATCGCCGCCTTTGCCCCGGATGCGGGGGAAAGCCCGGGTTCCATCACCCAGCAGCAACTGCCCGCGGCGGCGGCCAACCTCGAGCCCGACAGCGATGGCTACCTGTGGCTCAAGCCGCAGGCCTTCCATGAAAGTTTCTGCCAGGACCTGGGCGCCGACGAAGCGCTGGTCATGGCGGTGACCCAGAAGGCGCCGCTGGCCAGCACCTTCGGCGATACCATCAGCGCGCCGGCCTGGAAGAACAAGCCGTCCTGGTACCAGATCTCCAGCGACGACCGCATGATCCATCCGCGCAACCAGCAAATGATGGCCGACCGGCTCAACCCCCGGAAGACCCTCACCCTGGCCAGCTCCCATGCCTCGCTGGCCTCGCGGGCGGCGGAGGTCGCGGCCTTTATCCACGAGGCCGCCAGCGCCACCGTCAAGGGCTGACCAGGCCGCGCCTCAGGCCCCGCTCAGGAGCGGGGCCTGTTCGGCTCACAGGTCCAGGTCGACCCACACCGCCGCGTGATCCGAGCCGGCGTTTTCCTTCTTGTCCAGCTGCGGGTAGACGTCCCAGCGTTTGGGCTTGCTGCCCGGCCACATGCCCTTGCGCCATACGCCGCCGGCGGTGACGGTGGCGAACAGCGCGGGCGACAGCAGCAGGTAGTCGATCTTGTTCGCCGCTTTGCAGGTGTCGAAGGTGCCGGGGTAACCGCCGTCATCGAAGGCCGGATGGACAAAGGCATCCTTCAGGTCGGTGCCCTTGAGCAAGGGCTCCAGCGGCGCGCTGTCCGGGGTGTCGTTGAAGTCGCCGACCACCGCGATATAGGCCTCGCCCTGGGCCACCAGTTCCTGGTAGATAAGCTTGATCCGCTCGGCCTGGGCCAGGCGCTTTTTCGCCGAAGCGGCGAGGCTGCCGAAGCCTTTGCTCTTGAGGTGGTTGACCAGGACAATCAGCCGTTTACCGCTAGGCAGCGGGATCTGGAACTGCGCGCAATCGCGGGAAAAGATCAGCTCGCCGTTGGCCGCGGTGTCGTCGACATGGCTGCGCAACTGGCCGATGGGGTAGCCCTCGGCGGTCATCAGGCCGACGTCGATGCCCCGCGTATCGTTGCCGTCGATCAGCATCACATGCCGGTACAGCGGGCCGCCCAGGGCGCCGATGATTTCCGTATTGAAGTCGCGCAGGGCCGGGCGGCTTTCCGCCTCGACCACCGCCAGCACATCGGCTTGCAGGTCGATCATCACCCGCGCGGTATTGCGCATGGCTTTCAGGTCCACCGGGGCGTCGATCAGCTCCAGCGAGCCGACCCACTCGGTGCGCCCATTGGCGACAATCTCCAGGCCGCCGGCCTTGGGCCGCTTGACCAGGCTGCCGCGGTTCTGCCGCAGGATCACGAAGGGACCTTTGTCCGACTTGCTCAGCCCCAGCTCGGTCAGTAGCTTGACCATCTGCGCCTTGTCCTGGTCCGTGTAGATGGGCTCGCCCAGCAGCTGGTTGAGCCGGGCGAAACGCTCCAGCACCGGCTTGCCCTCGGCCCAGCCTTCCAGGTTCATGGCCTTGGCGCGGTTGAACAGGTTTTCAACGTTGTAGGACGCGAGTCTCATCGTGCTCTTCCTGTGAGTGGGGCGGACGTCAAAGGGCATTACAACCGATAAAAATGACCGAATGCCGACAGGCCGGGCAGCGCCTTGGCGAGCCTGGGTCTGGCGCCGGGATTTGCCGGGGCGTCGAACAACCGCCAGACTTGCCGCTCTTGCACCCCTCGCGGAGTGTCGAACCTCTGCCTATTTCAACGAGGCCCAATGACTATTCAGATCAGAAGTGAACGTCCCGCCGACATCCCGGCCATCGCAGCCGTGACCCGCGAAGCCTTCCTTACCGAGGAACACTCGAGCCATACCGAGCACTACATCGTCAACGCCCTGCGCGAGGCGGGCGTCCTCACCCTATCGCTGGTCGCCGAGCGCGAGGGCGTGGTGATCGGCCATGCGTCCATGTCGCCGGTGACCCTGAGCCAGGGCGAAAGCGCCTGGTATGGCCTGGCGCCGGTCTCGGTGCTGCCGGCGTATCAGGGGCAGGGCATCGGCTCGTTACTGATCCGCCAATTGCTGGAGGAACTCCAGGCCCTGGGCGCCGCGGGGTGCGTGGTGCTGGGCGACCCCGGCTACTACGGCCGCTTCGGCTTCAAGGCCCGGGACGGGTTGCTGCTGCCAGGTGTGCCAGCCGAATACTTCCAGGCGTTGTCCTTCGACGGCAGCAGCCCTCGGGGCGAAGTCCGTTTCCATGACGGGTTTGACGCCCAAGGCTAAAGGCTGGGGTTTAGAAAGTCGGCGGGGTAATCACCCAGATCACCAGGGCATCGACCTCGCCGGGATTGCCATAACGGTGGGGTTCCTGGCTGGAGAAGCTGAAGCTGTCGCCTTCGTTGAGCTGGAAGTAACGCTCGCCGACCCACAGCTCGAAGCTCCCGGACAGCAGATAACCGGCTTCTTCGCCCTCATGGCTGTAGCTTTGCTGGCTGTAGGTGCCGGGCGGAAAACGCGAGTGGAGGATTTCCAGCTGGCGGTTGGGCTGCGGGCTCAGCAACTGGTCGACGATACCGTCTTCGTAATGCACGCTCAGGCGGCTGTTCTTGCGCACCACATAGCCGCTGTCTTCAGGCGCGGTGCTGGCTTCGCTGGCGAAGAACCACTGGATGGTCACGCCCAGGCTGCGGGCGATATTGAACAGCGCGGGAATGGACGGGTAGGCCAGGTTGCGTTCCAGCTGGCTGATATAGCCGGCCGTCAGTTCGCTCATCTGGGCCAGGGTGGCCAGGGTCATGCCGCGGCGCTTGCGCAGGCCGCGAATCCGCGTCCCGAGAAAGTGTGGCGCTGCCGCGCCGCTCGCTGGCGTGGGTGCGCTGCTGGCAGGCGGCGTCGTGCTGCTGTTGCTCATGGCGTGTTCCGAACCGGGAAGAGGGGGCGCGTCGCTGCGCCCGCCTGAAGGCCTCGGAGTATAAACAGGCTCAAAGCTGCCAGGCGACCTTCAATCCTTCATAAATCGCTTCCTCGGCGGTGCGCGGCGCCAGGCAGTCGCCGATGCGCTGGAACTCCACCAGCCCTTGCAGCTCGGCGGCCAGGCTGTCCAGCGGCTGATGGCCCTGGCAGAGCACCAGGCTGTCGACGTTCTCCAGCAGCATCGGTTCGCCGCTGGCGGTGTGTTGCAGGTAGACGGTGTTGTCGTCGCAACCGTAGAGCCGGGCATAGGGCGTGATGGCAATGCCCAGCCGATGCAGTTCCCCCGCCAGTTGGTCGCGCACGTAGAGCGGCAGGTTTTCCCCGCAGTGGGTGCCGTTGACCGCCAACTGCACCTGATGCCCGGCGCGGGTCAGGCGTTCGGCGATGCCCGGGCCGATCCAGTCGCAGCGCCAATCGACCACCACCACCGAGCGCCCGAGTTGCACCTCATCGCGCAGCACCTGCCAGGCATCCACCACCTGTAATTCACCGCCGCGCTCGAAGGCCGGCCAATAAGGCTCGGCCCCGGTGGCGATGATCACCACGTCCGGCCGCTCGCGCTCCACCAGGGCGCGGTCGACGCGGGTGTTGCGCACCACGCGCACGCCGGCCAGTTCCATCTCCCGCTGCAGGTTGGTGCTGGCGCCGCCGAATTCGCTGCGGCGCGGCAGCAGTTGCGCCAGCAGCACCTGGCCACCCAATTGCGCGCTGGCCTCATACAGGGTCACCTCATGCCCACGCTGCGCGGCCACCGCCGCGGCTTTCATCCCGGCCGGGCCGCCGCCGGCGATCATCACTCGGCGCGGCTTGAGGGCTGGGCGCAGGGCGCCGAACAGCAGTTCGCGGCCGGTTTCCGGGTGCTGGATACAGGAGATCGGCAGCCCCTTGTGAAAGTGCCCGATGCACGCCTGGTTGCAGGCGATACAGGCGCGCACGTCTTCGGCGCGCCCGGCCTCGGTCTTGTTCGGCATCTGTGGATCGCAGATCAGCGCGCGGGTCATGCCGCACACATCCGCCTGGCCGCGGGCGAGGATCAGTTCGGCTTCCTGGGGCTGGTTGATGCGTCCGGTGACGAACAGCGGAATCTTCAGGCTGGCCTTGAAGGTTCCGGCTTCCTTGGCCAGGTAGGCGGCCTCGATGGCCATCGGCGGCACGATGTGCACGGCGCCGCCGAGGGACGCCGAGGTGCCGGCGACTATATGCACGTAGTCCAGTTGCGCTTGCATGGCTTGCACGGCCGCCAGGGACTCGTCCTCGGTCAGGCCTTCGGGGTCGCGCTCGTCGGCGCTGATGCGCAGGCCGATGATGAACTGTTCGTCGGTACTGGCCCGGACCGCCGCGATGACCTCGCGCAGAAAGCGCAGGCGCTGCTGCAGGTCACCGTTGTATTCGTCACTGCGCCGGTTGACCCGCGGGTTGAGGAACTGCGCCGGCAGATAACCATGGCTGGCGACCACTTCCACGCCATCCAGCCCTGCCTGGTGCAGGCGACGCGCAGCCGCTGCGTAACCGCCGATTATCTCGTCGATCATGCTCTGGTCCAGGGCCCGGGGCATGACCCTGAAGCGTTCGTTGGGCACCGCCGAAGGGGCATAGGCGACCGCCAGCAGGCCGTCGCTGGACTCCATGATTTCCCGCCCGGGGTGAAAGATCTGCGACAGCACCAGGGTGCCGTGGGCATGACAGGTCTGCGCGAGCTGCCGATAGCCGTCGATGCAGGCGTCGTCGGTGGCCATCAGCACATGGGAGGTGTAGCGCGCACTGTCGTGGACTCCGGCCACCTGCAGCACTATCAGCCCGACACCGCCTTCGGCCCGTGCCCGGTGATAGGCGATCAGCCGTTCGTTGACAAGATTGTCGGTGGGCATCGAGGTGTCGTGACCACTGGACATGATGCGGTTCTTCAGACGCTTGCCACGCAGCTGCAATGGCTCGAAAAGATGGGCGAAAGCAGGGCTTGAGATCGACATGCAGGTGCTCCAGCGGGCCGCGGCCAAGAGGTTCGGCGTTATTGTTTTCGCTATAGAAGTTTACCCAAAGTAAAAAATCAACTTGTTTTTTTACTGCGCTTTGCAGTAGCTTCGACCTGCGCCCACCCCTGGGGCGAACCTCACAACAATAAAAAAGGGCTGCGTCGGCACCTTGCCCGCGCGGTACCTGCACGAGGAACCCGCGATGAAATCCAATACGCTCAAGCATGTGTTCTCCCCCTTGTTGCTGTCCCTAGCCGCAGGCCTGGGCTGTGCCCAGGCGGCGCCGGAAATGGTGGTGGTCGGTTACGGCGGCGCCGGGCAAAAGGCCCAGGACGTGGCGTTCTTCCAGCCGTTCAGCGCCATCGACCAGAGCAAGCTGATCCAGAGCGAGTACAACGGCGAAATGGCCCGGATCAAGGTCATGGTCGACACTGGCAATGTCGATTGGGACCTGGTGCAGATCGAAGGCCCGGACCTGATGCGCGGTTGTGAGGAGGGTATGTACGAGCCATTGGACTGGCAGGTCCTGGGGCGCGCCGACCAGCTGATTGCCGACGCGGCGCAAGCCTGCGGTTCGGCGGCCCTGGTGTGGAGCGTGGCCATCGCCTATGACACGGACAAGCTGGCCAAGGGGCCGGCTTCGTGGGCGGACTTCTGGGACGTGGCGAAGTTTCCCGGCAAGCGCGGCTTGCGCAAGCGCGCGGTGTACAACCTGGAGTTCGCGCTGCTGGCGGACGGGGTGAAAGTCGAGGATGTGTATGCGCAACTGAATACGCCGCAGGGTGTCGATCGCGCCTTCGCCAAGCTCGACCAGCTCAAGCCCCATATCCAGTGGTGGGAGGCCGGGGCGCAGCCGGCCCAGTGGCTGGCGGCCGGCGATGTGGTGATGACCTCGACCTACAGCGGCCGCGTCGCGCAGGCGGCCCAGGCCGGTAGCCACCTGGGGCTGGTCTGGCCCGGCAGCCTGTACGGCATGGATTACTGGGCGATCATCAAGGGCTCCAGGCATGTCGACCAGGCCAAGCGTTTCATCGCCTTTGCCAACCGGCCCGAGGCCCAGCTCAAGTACGTCGAGCAGATTCCCTACGGGCCGACCAACACCGAGGCGGCCGCCCGGCTCGATCCCGACCTGTCGCGTTGGGTGCCCACCGCGCCGCAGAACCTCAAGGGCGCGCTGGCGATGGACGTGGCGTTCTGGGTCGATCATGGCGAGGAGCTCGAAGAGCGTTTCAACGCCTGGGCCAGCAAGTAAGCGCCCGGGGCCAGTCGTGGCGATTGCTGGAGGCGGCCAGGGTTCTTGCTGTACAGTCGTTCAGCGCCGCCCCCATCGATTGCCCAAAGGAGATTGCCCCCGATGAGTCAGGAAGCCCGTTTTTCCCGGATGGAGCCGGAACTGCGCAAGGCCAATCTGATCGAGGCCACCCTGGTCTGCCTCAAGCGCCATGGGTTCCAGGGCGCTTCGATACGGCGGATCTGTGCCGAGGCCGGGGTGTCGGTAGGGCTGATCAGCCATCATTATTCGGGCAAGGACGAACTGGTGGCCGAGGCCTATCTGGCGGTGACCGGACGGGTCATGCAGCTGTTGCGCGAGGCCATGGCCCAGGCCGCGCCGAGTGCCCGGGAGCGCTTGTCGGCGTTCTTTCGGGGGTCGTTCTCGGCCGAGTTGCTCGACCCGCAGTTGCTCGACGCCTGGCTGGCGTTCTGGGGCGCGGTCAAGACCGCCGAGGCGATCAATCAGGCCCACGAACACTCCTATGGCGAGTACCGCAACGAGCTGAGCAGGGTGCTCGGCGACCTGGCCGCGGAGGAGGGCTGGGAAGCCTTCGATGCCGACCTCGCCGCGATCAGCCTCAGCGCCTTGCTCGATGGGCTCTGGCTGGAGTCGGGGCTCAATCCCGGGACGTTCACCCCGAACCAGGGCATACAGATCTGCGAGGCTTGGGTCGACGGTTTGCAGGCCGGTGCCCGGCGGCGATTCCGGCGATAGACGGAGGGCTGTTGATCGATCGTTCAGCAGTGGCTAACCTCTGGGCGCTGATGCGGTAAAACTCTAATAAGAAACGCGCCTTCGGGCAGGTCCAGGACAACAAGCGATGACTCCTCGGGTACTGATCGTCGACGACGATCCGCTGATTCGCGAACTGCTGCATGCCTATCTCTCCCAGGAAGGTTACGAAGTGCACTGCGCCGAGACGGCGGAGCTGGCCGAAACCTTCCTGGCCTCCCACGTGGTCGATCTGGTGATGCTGGATATCCGCTTGCCGGGCAAGGACGGCCTGACCCTGACCCGGGAGCTGCGGGTGCGTTCGGAAGTGGGGATCATCCTGATCACCGGGCGCAACGACGAGATCGACCGCATCGTGGGCCTGGAATGCGGTGCCGATGACTACGTGATCAAACCCCTCAACCCGCGCGAACTGGTGTCCCGGGCGAAAAACCTGGTGCGTCGGGTGCGCCATGCCCAGGCGTGCAAGCCCGAGCCGGCGATTGCGCGCCCGGTCAAACAGTTCGCCGCCTGGGCCCTGGACACCGATCGCCGGCGCCTGATCGATCAGGCCGGCGGCGAAACCCTGCTGACCCAGGGCGAATATCAGTTGCTCAGTGTGTTCCTGCGCAACAGTGGGCATACCCTGAGCCGCGACCAGTTGATGGACCAGATCCGCAACCGCGAGTGGGTGCCCAACGATCGCTCCATCGATGTGCTGGTCGGTCGCCTGCGCCGCAAGCTGCATGACGATCCGGCCGAACCGCAACTGATCATCACCATCCACGGCGCCGGGTATCTGTTCACTGCCAGTGTGGCGGCATGAATGCCCTGGGGCGATGGCTGGCGCTGCTGATGCTGCTGGCGCCGCTCGGCACCCTGGCCGCCGAGCGCATCCGTTACTGCGACTACCCGGTGTATCCGCCGGTGTCCTGGAGCGACGGCAGGCAGGTGCGCGGCCTGGCACCGAATGTGGTCAAGCAGTTGTTCGGGCAACTGGGCTACGAAGTCGAGATCGTGGTGCTCGGCAACTGGCAGCGCTGCCTGCTGGACGCCGCCGAAGGGCAGGTCGACGTGATCCTGGCCTACAGCACCGCGCAACGCGAGCAGAGCATGCGTTTTTCCAAAGTGCCGGTGCTGCGCGAAGAGGTCGCGGTGTTCGTCAATCGCCGCCATCCGGTGCGCTTCGAGCGCCTCGAAGACCTGGCCGGTTACCGCGGCGGCTTGCTGTTCGGCGAAAGCTACGGCCTGGAGTTCGACCGCTTTGTCGCCCGGCACCGCAATATCGAATGGGTGTCCGACAGCCAGCAGAATTTTGGCAAGCTGATTCGCGGCCGTATCGACTTCATCACCCAGGAACGGCGCACCGGGCAGTTGTTCGTCGAGCGCCTGCCAGGGGCCGAAGACATCGTGGCCTTGCCCGCGGCCTTGAGCGTCGATTACCTGCGGATCGCAGTCTCACGGCGCTCCCCGCTGGCCCGGCGCATGCCGGAAATCGATGCGCAGCTGCAGCGCATGGTCGATGCCGGCGAGATCGAACGCTGGCTGAATGAAAGCGAGGCCACCTATCGCGACATGCTCAAGCTACCGGCGGGTGCCCGATGATCAGCGCTCGCCCCGGTGGTCTGCTGCGGCGTCTGCTGCTGTTCATCCTGCTGTTCAGCCTGTGTTTCACCGTGCTCGCCAGCACCGTGCAGCTGTATTTCGAGTACCGCCGGGAAATGCGCGACATCGATTCGCGCATGGCGCTGATCCGCGCCGGTTACCTGGCCAGCCTGGAGCGCAGCCTGTGGGACTTGAACCAGGAGCAACTGAATGTGCAGTTGCGTGGCCTGGTGGACTTCTCCGACGTGGCCCGGGTGCACCTGCGCAGTCCGGACTTCGACCTCGTGCAGGGCAATCCCGAGCCGACCGGGCCGCTGCGCATCGAGCGTTTCGAATTGGATTACCAGCCACCCAGCGGTGGCTCGCGGCACCTGGGCCAGCTGGAAGTCAGCACCGACCTGGGCGCCGTGCATCGGCGCCTGTACGCCACCGGGCTGACCAGCCTGTTGTGGATGAGCGTGTTTCTCTGCGGCCTGGCGGTAGCGTTGTCGGGGTTGTTCTACCGACTGGTGACCCGTCACCTGCAAGTGATGGCCGGGTTCGCCCGGCGCGTCGCCGCCGGCGATTGGCACGAGCCGCTGCGCCTGGACAAGAGCCGCCGCGGCGGCGAAGACGAAATCGATACCGTGGCCCATGCCCTGGATGACATGCGCCGGGCGATCCTCAGCGATATCGACCGCCGCGAAGTCGATCGCCTGGCCTTGCAGGACAAGCGCGACGAGCTGCAGAAAATGGTCGAGCGGCGCACCGCCAGCCTGATGCGCGCCAAGGACGAGGCCGAAGCGGCCAACCTCGCCAAGTCGCGGTTTCTCGCGACCATGAGCCACGAGTTGCGCACGCCGCTCAACGGCATCCTCGGCATGGCCGAACTGCTGCGTGGCGCCCCCCTCGACGAGCGCGATGGCAAACGCCTGGAAGCCCTGTACAAAGCCGGGGAAGGCCTGCTGACGATCCTCAATGAGGTGCTGTATTTCGCCCGGCTGGAGGAGGGTGAAAGCCATCCGGAGCCGGTGGACTTCTCGGTGCGGCAACTGATCGACGAAGTGCTGACGTTGTTGGAACCGCGGGCACAGGGCAACGGTACCAGCCTGCACAGCCGGATCGATCGGCAACTGGCCGAGCGCCTGCACGGCGCCGAGCAGTTCTTGCGCCAGGTGTTGAGCAACCTGCTGGCCAACGCGATCAAGTTCACCACGGCCGGGCAGATTGTCGTTGCGGTCGAGGTGGTGCCGCAGGCGACGCAGCAAGGCGGCCAGCGCCTACGCCTGAGCGTCAGCGACAATGGCATCGGCATCGCTCCGGCGATGCAGGAGAAGATTTTCGAGCGCTTCACCCAGGCCAGCGAAGAGGTCGCGCAGCGTTATGGCGGCACCGGCCTGGGCCTGGCGATCAGCAAGCATCTGGTGGAGTTGCTTGGCGGCCGTATTGGCGTCGACAGCGAAGTGGGGCGGGGCAGTCGCTTCTGGTTCGAGCTGCAGCTGCAGGCTGCCGTCGGCGGCAGCGAAGTCGCGACGCCCAGCCCACCGATGCAGACGCTGGAGATCCTGGTGGTCGAGGATATGGCGCTGAACCGCGAGGTGGTCAGCGGCCTGCTGGAGAGCGACGGGCACCGGGTCTGGCTCGCCGAAGAGGGCACTGAGGCCCTGACGCTCTGCCAGCAGCGGCGTTTCGACCTGATTCTGTTGGACGTGCACCTGCCAGGCATCAGCGGCGTCGAACTGTGCAAGCGCATTCGTGGCACGCCGGGGGCCAATCGCGACTGTCGGATCTTCGCCCTGACCGCCAGCGTCCAGCCGGCCCTGGTGCGCAGCTATCTGGAGGCCGGCATGCAAGGCATCCTGGCCAAGCCGCTGAAACTGCACAGCCTGCGCCAGGCATTGGCGGGCCAGGCGCCGCTGGCTGCCGCGGCACAGGCCGATGAAGAGCTGGACGGGGCGTTGCTGGAAACCCACCGCACCTTGCTGGGCACCGAGAAGCTCAAGGGCCTGCTGACGGTACTGCGCGATTCGCTGGCCCAGCACCGGGTGACGCTCACGGACGCCATCGCCGCCGACGACTGTACTGAAATCGCCCATCTGGCCCACCGGCTGGCCGGGAGCAGCGACTCGCTGGGCCTGAGTGCCCTGGCCAGGGTCATGCGCGCGCTGGAGGCGGCGGCCCTGGGCAACGATCAGCAGGCGGTGCAGCGCCTGGCCCCGCAGGTGAGCGAGCAATTGCAACGCTCCATGCAGACCCTGGATGCGCTGCTGGAGACCTGACGTACAAAATCCTTACGACTTTTTACATCTTTGATCTTTAGGTTCAACGCGAACTTACATGGCTTTCCAATAATCGCTTGAACCGCGCCGGGCGCGGTCCTCGAAGCTTATTGGAGATAATAATAATGAACTGCCGTAAAGCTGATCCTTCCCCGCGCCATGACGTCCTGTCGGCCGTCGCGTCCCTCACTGACTGCTGAGGTGCCGACATGAGCGAATCTATCGAACGCAAAGGCATCCACCTGACCCGGGCCTTGAAGAGCCGGCACATTTTCATGTTGTCGCTGGGCGGGGTGATCGGCACCGGGCTGTTCATGGGCTCCGGCGTGATCATCAACCAGGGCGGCCCGGTCGGGGCCATCCTGGCGTATCTGGTGGCCGGTTTCCTGATGTACCTGGTGATGGTCTGCCTCGGCGAGCTGTCGGTGCAGATGCCGGTATCCGGCTCGTTCCAGACCCACGCCACGAAGTTCATCGGTCCGGCCACCGGCTTCATGATCGGCTGGGTGTACTGGATGAGCTGGGCCACCACCGTGGGCCTGGAGTTCACCGCTGCCGGGATGCTGATGGAGCGCTGGTTCCCCGGCGTGCCGATCTGGTACTGGTCGGCGCTGTTCGTGGCGGTGCTGTTCGGCATCAACGCCCTGGCCACCCGCGCCTTCGGTGAGGCGGAATACTGGTTCTCCGGGATCAAGGTGGCGGCGATCCTCGGCTTTATTGTGGTCGGCGTGCTGGTGATCTTCGGCGCGATCCCGCTGGCCAGCGGCGCACCGGCGCCGATGATGAGCAACCTGATCGGCGACACTCTGTTTCCCAACGGCCTCTCGGCGGTGTTCGCGGTGATGATGACCGTGGTCTACGCCTTCCAGGGCTGCGAGATCATGGGCGTGGCGGCGGGGGAAACCGACCAGCCGGAGAAGAGCATCCCGCGGGCGGTGCGCAACGTGGTGTTCCGCGTGCTGATCTTCTACGTGCTGGCGATCGTGGTGCTGTCGGCCATCGTGCCCTGGCAGCAGGCGGGGCTGATGGAAAGCCCGTTCGTCCAGGTGTTCGACATGGTCGGTATTCCTTATGCCGCCGACCTGATGAACTTCGTGATCCTCACCGCGATCCTCTCGGTCGGCAACTCGGGCCTCTACGCTTCGACGCGGATCCTGTGGGCGATGTCGAAAACCGGCATGGCCCCCAAAAGCCTGTCGCCGCTGAGCAAGCGCGGCGTGCCGCTGCGGGCGCTGAGCATCACCCTGGGCTTCGCCCTGATCTCGCTGATGACCAGCTTTATCGCCGCCGACACGCTGTTCATGGTGCTGATGGCCGTGAGCGGCATGTCCGGCACCGTGACCTGGATCGTCATCGCCCTGGCGCAGTACAAGTTCCGCCGCGCCTACCTGCGCGACGGCGGCCAGCTCAGTGACCTGAAGTACCGGGCGCCGTGGTTCCCGCTCCTGCCGATACTGTGCATCGGCCTGTGCTGCTCGCTGTTCGTGTTCCTGGCCATGGACGCGACCCAGCGACCTTCCTTGTACTGGGGCTTCGGCTTTATCGCGATCTGCTACGGCGCTTACTACCTGATCCAGCGCAAGCGGCAGATGGTGCTGGCACCAACCGTGCCGGTGTAGGTCCCGCCGCTGCAACGAAAAACGCGGCAGGTGACTGTCGCGTTTTTTCGTTGGTGCTCAAGGTGGGCGTCGGGCATTCGATTCTATCGCGAGCAAGCTTCGCTCCTACAAGGACAGGCGCCGTTCATGTAGGAGCGAAGCTTACTCGCGACAGGCGGCGCAGCCGCCGCTCCCTCTGTAGCCAGTTGTTCAAAGTTGTAACACCACGCCGGCCGCACACCGCGAAGCAGAAAAATAACTCAATTAAAACAAGCAAATAGCGCCTGTTTACGGCTGTTACAAGGCCTTGGAGCGCGGATTGTCGCCTTGCTGAACACTCGTTTAGTATCGTCGGCAAGTCGTCCCCACCTCACGCCAAACACAATAATTCGAGGACTCACATGACTACTCCATCGTCGCTGCTCTGCCAGGTCGAAGCAGGCGTTGCCTGGATCACCCTCAACCGCCCCGACCAACGCAATGCGCTGGACATTCCCACGCTGCAAAAACTCCATGGCCTGCTGGATGACTGCAATGCCGACCCAGCGGTCCGGGTGCTGGTGTTGACCGGCAGCGGCCGCAGTTTCTGCGCGGGCGCCGATCTGGCCGAGTGGGCCGAAGCCGAGGCCCGGGGGGCGCTGGAAAGTTATGGCTGGACCGAAACCGCCCACGCGCTGATGGGCCGTCTATACGGCCTGGATAAACCGACCATCGCCGCGATCAACGGCACCGCGGTCGGCGCCGGCATGGACCTGAGCCTGTGTTGCGACCTGCGCATCGCGGCCCGATCGGCGCGGTTCAAGGCGGGCTACACCAGCATGGCGTACTCGCCGGACGCCGGCGCCAGTTGGCACCTGCCGCGGCTGATCGGCAGCGAACAGGCCAAGCGCCTGCTGTTTCTCGATGAACCCTGGGGGGCCGAGCGTGCCCTGGCGGCCGGACTGGTCGGGGAGCTGTGCGCCGACGAACAGCTGCCGAGTGTGGCCGGGGCACTGGCCGCACGCCTGGCCAGCGGGCCGACCTTCGCCTTTGCCCAGACCAAGCGACTGCTGCGCGAAGGCGCCGGGCGCAGCCTGCCCGAGCAACTGCGGGCCGAGCTGGCCGCCGGCCTGCTGTGCGGGCGCAGCGCGGATGGCGCCGAGGCCCTGCGCGCCGCTACGGAAAAACGCGCGCCGAACTTTATCGGTCGCTAGGCCCGACCCTGTAGGAGCAGCCGGTCGAGGCTCGATTGCTCGCGATGGCGTCATGCCTGACACCGCGCGGCGCCCACATCGCGAGCAAGCTCGCTCCTACAGGCCCTCAATAAAAACGCACAACAGGTAGCGCCATGAATTTCCAGCTGAGCCAAGAACAAGAAATGTTGGTGGATGCGGTTCGCAGCTTCGTCGCCAAGGAACTGCTGCCCCACGAAGAGGCGGTGGACCGCGCCGATGAAGTCCCCGCGGAACTGGCCGCACAGATTCGCGGCAAGGCGATTGCCGCCGGTTTCTACGCCTTCAACATGCCCGAGGAAGTCGGCGGCGGTGGCCTCGACTATCTGTCCCAGGTGCTGATCGAGCGCGAGTTGTCCAAGTGTTCCTGGGCCCTGCATGTGTTTGTCGCACGGCCGTCGAAGATTCTCATGGCCTGCACCGGCCAGCAGATCGACGACTACCTGCTGCCCTGCATCCAGGGCGAGAAGATCGATTGTTTTGCCCTCACCGAACCGGGTGCCGGCTCCGACGCCAACGCGATCAAGACCCGTGCGGTCCGCGACGGCGACGACTTCATCCTCAATGGCAGCAAGCATTTCATCAGCCACGCCGGCCACGCCGATTTCGCGATCGTCTTCGCCGTGACCGACACCTACGAGCACAACGGTCGCAAGCGCAACGCCGTGACTGCGTTCCTGGTGGACCGCGGCACCCCGGGCCTGACCATTCGCCGCGGGCCCAAATGCGTGAGCAACCGCGGTTATCACACCTTCGAGATGTTCTTCGACGACTGCCGCGTGTCGGCGTCCAAGGTGCTGGGCGAAGTCGGCAAGGGCTGGGACGTGGCCAACGCCTGGCTCACCGCCGGCCGCGTGATGGTGGCGGCCAACTGTGTCGGCCAGGCCCAGCGCGCGCTGGATGTTTCGCTGCAATGGGCGGCGGATCGCCAACAGTTCGGCCAGCCCATCGGCAGCTACCAGGGGGTGTCGTTCAAGCTGGCCGACATGGCCACGCAGATCCGCGCGGCCGAGCTGTTGACCCTGCACACCGCCTGGAAGATGGACCAGGGCAGCATGACCGACGGCGAGGCCGGCATGGCCAAGCTGTTCGCCAGTGAGGTGCTCGGGCGCGTGGCCGACGAAGCGGTGCAGATTTTCGGCGGCATGGGCCTGATGGACGAGGGGCCGGTGGAACGCATCTGGCGCAATGCGCGGATCGAGCGGATCTGGGAGGGCACTTCGGAGATCCAGCGCCACATCATTTCCCGCGAACTGCTGCGTCCGCTGTTGCGCTGAGCCGCCTGGAGAATGCCCATGACCCAGATACTTCGCGACAACCTCAAACGTCTGCTCGCGCCGCGCCACCTGGCCTTTATCGGCGGTCGCAGCATGGCCCGGGCGCTGCGGCGCTGTGCCGAAGGCGGTTTTCAGGGCCAGATGTGGCTGGTCAACCCGCAGCATGCCAGCCTCGAAGGCATACCCTGCGTGCCCAGCGTGGCTCAGCTGCCCTGTGGCCCGGATGCGGTGTTCGTCGCCACCAACCGGGAGCTGACCCTGACCTGCGTCGCCGAGCTGGCGGCCAAGGGCGCGGGCGGGGCGATCTGCTACGCCTCGGGCTTTGCCGAGACCGGCGCCGCGGGCCAGACCCTGCAACGGCAGTTGCTCGACGCCGCCGGCAACATGGCCCTGCTGGGCCCCAACTGTTATGGCTTGCTCGACTATCTGCACAACGCGGTGCTGTGGCCGGTGGCCCATGGCGGCCAGCCGGTGGAGAAGGGCGTGGCGGTGCTGACCCAGAGCGGCAACTTCGCCTACAACCTGTCGATGAGCGACCGCTCCTTGCCGGTGGCCTACATGGCCTCGGTGGGTAACCAGGCGCAGCTGGGCATCGCCGAGCTGATGGACGTGCTGCTCGACGAGCCGCGGGTGACTGCCATCGGCCTGCACCTGGAGGGCCTGAAAAACGTGCCCGGCTTTGCCAGGGCGGCATACAAGGCGCTGGAGAAGGGCATTCCGATCATTGCGCTGAAAACCGGGGTGTCGCAGATCGGCGCCGAACTGGCCTTGAGTCACACCAGTTCGCTGTCCGGTTCCGATGCGCTGTACGACAGCCTGTTCGCCCGTCTCGGGGTGATCCGCGTCAGCGGCCCGGTGAGTTTTGTCGAGACCCTCAAGGCCGCCGCCTGCGGCAAGCTGCCGGCGGGCGACAGCCTGGTGGCGCTGGCCTGCTCCGGTGGCGATGCCGGGTTGATCGCCGACTATGCCGAGCGCAACGGGGTGAGCCTGGTCAAGTTCGATGACAGCCAGCGCGCCGAACTGGCCCAGGTGTTGCCGGCTTACGCCAACCTGGTCAACCCGCTGGATTTCACCACCGCGATCTGGGGCGATGCCGAGGCCCTGAGCCGTATGCTCGACAGTGCCCTGCGCAGCAACGCCGACGCGGCCATGCTGGTGCTCGATTACCCGGCCGAGTTCACCGGCGAGCGCAAGGAGTGCGACCTGCTGCTGGAGCTTTATTGCGCGGCGCTGGAGCGCCACGGCAAGAGCGGTTTTGTCACCTCGGCCTTTCCCGAACTGCTGCCGGCCAGTGCCCGTGAGCGTTTGCACACCCGGGGCGTGGCGGCCTTGCAGGGGGTGGAGGACGCCCTGGCGGCCTGGGCGCGCATCGCGCGTTATCAAACGACCCGCCAGGCCCTGCTGGACCTCGGCGAGGCGGCGCTGGCGCCACTGTGCCCGCAGGCCTTGGGGGGCTCCTTGTCAGGGGGGCGGCTGCTCGACGAGTGGCAATCGAAACAGGCCTTGCAGGTTTTCGGCCTGCCGATCCCCAGCGGGGTCTTGAGCACCCCGGACGATGCCCTGCAAGCGGCCCAGGAACTGGGTTATCCGCTGGTACTCAAGGCGGTCAGCACGCAGTTGCCGCACAAGACCGAGGTCGGTGCCGTGGCGCTGAACCTGGGCTCTCCGGCGGCGTTGAAGGGGGCGCTGGAGCAGATGGGTGCGCGGATCGCCGCCTGCGCTCCGCAGGTGCCGTTCGCCCAGGTGCTGCTGGAACCCATGGCCAGTGCGCCGTTGGCCGAGCTGATTGTCGGCATCAAGCGCGAAAACGATTTTGCCCTGGCGCTGGTCATCGGCGCGGGGGGCGTGCTGGTGGAGCTGCTCCAGGACAGCCGCAGCCTGTTGCTGCCGACCACCGATGGCGCCATTCGCGCGGCCGTGCTCAGCCTGCGCAGCGCGGTGCTGCTGCAGGGCTTTCGCGGGCGCGAGCCGGCGGACCTCGACGCGCTGGTGGCGGCGATCCGCGCGGTGGCGGACTACACCTGCGAAAACGCCGAGCAGTTGCTCGAACTCGATGTGAACCCATTGTTGGTCGGTGCCCGGGGCACCCTTGCGGTCGATGCGTTGATACGCCTCGGCCAGGCTTGAGGAGATGAACATGCACAGCACTACCTTGACCGGTGGCCAGGCCCTGGTACGCCTGCTCGCCAACTACGGTGTCGATACGGTATTCGGCATCCCCGGCGTGCACACGCTGGAGCTGTATCGCGGCCTGCCCGGCAGCGGCATCCGCCATGTCTTGACCCGTCACGAGCAGGGCGCGGGTTTCATGGCCGACGGTTATGCCCGGGTCAGCGGCAAGCCGGGGGTGTGTTTCGTCATCACCGGCCCCGGCGTGACCAATGCCGCGACCGCCATCGGCCAGGCCTACGCCGACTCGATCCCGATGCTGGTGATTTCCAGCGTCAATCACACGGCCAGCCTCGGCAAGGGCTGGGGCTGCCTGCACGAAACCCAGGACCAGCGGGCGATGACCGCGCCGATCACTGCGTTCTCCGCGGTGGCCCTGAGTGCCGAGGACCTGCCCGAGCTGATTGCCCGCGCCTACGCGGTGTTCGACAGCGAGCGCCCACGGCCGGTGCATATCTCGGTGCCACTGGATGTGCTGGCCGCGCCGGTGGCTCGGGACTGGAGCGCTGAAGTGCGCCGTCGCCCGGGCCGCGGTGTGCCGACGGCGCAGGCCCTGGACCAGGCCGCGGCCAAGCTGCAGGCCGCCCGACGGCCGATGATCATCGCCGGTGGCGGCGCGCTCGATGCGGCGCAGGAGCTGCAACAGCTCAGCACGCGCCTGGCCGCGCCGTTTTTCAGCAGTGTCGCCGGCAAGGGATTGCTGGCGCCGGATGCGCCGCTGAACGCCGGCTCGACCCTGTGTGTCGAGCCGGGCTGGCAACTGATCGGCGAAGCCGATGTGGTGCTGGCCGTGGGCACCGAGATGGCCGACACCGACTATTGGCGCGAACGCCTGCCGCTGAACGCCGAGTTGCTGCGGGTGGATATCGACCCGCGCAAGTTCAATGACTTCTACCCCTGTGCGCTGGCCTTGCAGGGCGACGCCCGGCAGACCGTCGCGGCCCTGTTGCAGCGCCTGGCGCCAACGCCCCGGGACGCGACGGCGGCCATCGAGGCCGTGGCGCGGCTGCGGGCGGCGGTACGCGCCGGCCACGGCCCCCTGCAGCTGATCCACCAGGCCATTCTCGAACGGGTGGCCGCGGAGCTGCCGGAGCAGGCCTTTGTCAGCAGCGACATGACCCAGCTGGCCTACACCGGCAACTACCTGTTCGCCAGTCGGGCGCCGCGCAGCTGGTTGCACCCGACCGGCTACGGCACCCTGGGTTATGGGCTGCCGGCGGGGATCGGCGCCAAGTTCGGCGCGCCGCGGCGGCCCGGGCTGGTGCTGGTCGGCGACGGCGGTTTTCTTTACACCGCGCAGGAGCTGGCGACCGCCGTCGAGGAGCTGGACAGCCCGCTGGTGATCCTGCTGTGGAACAACGATGCGCTGGGGCAGATCCGCGACGACATGCTCGGCCTGGATATCGAACCGATCGGCGTGTTGCCGCGCAATCCGGATTTCGCCGCGCTGGGTCGCGCCTTCGGTTGCACCGTGGCCCAGCCGCAGAGCCTGGATCAATTGCAGAACGAGTTGCGCAGCGGCTTTCGCCGCAACGGCGTGACCCTGATCGAACTCAAGCACGCCTGTGCGCGCTGACCCTCAACGCTTTTTGCGGGGACTCTTACCATGCGTTTTTCCGATCTGACTCAACGTATCGCCGGTGACGGCGCCGCCGCCTGGGGTATCCACTACCGGGCCCTGGCCAGGCAGGAGCAGGGCGAGGACATCCTGCTGCTGTCGGTCGGCGACCCGGACTTCGACACCCCGGCGCCTATCGTGCAGGCAGCCATCGACAGCCTGCTGTCCGGCAATACCCATTACACCGACGTGCGGGGCAAGCGCAGCCTGCGCGAAAGCATCGCCCGGCGGCATCGGCAGCGCAGCGGCCAGCAGGTCGACGCCGATCAGGTGATGGTGCTGGCCGGGGCCCAATGCGCGCTGTTCAGCGTTGCCCAGTGCCTGCTCGACCCGGGCGACGAGGTGCTGGTCGCCGAGCCGATGTATGTCACCTATGAAGCGGTGTTCGGTGCCTGTGGCGCCGTGGTGGTGCCGGTGCCGGTGCGTTCCGAAAACAGCTTTCGGGTATTGCCCGAAGACGTCGCCGCGCGCATTACCCCGCGGACCCGGGCCATGGCCCTGAACAGCCCGCACAATCCATCGGGCGCCAGCTTGCCGCGCAGCACCTGGCAGGCCCTGGCCGAGTTGTGTATCAAGCATGACCTGTGGCTGATTTCCGATGAGGTCTACAGCGAGCTGCTGTTCGACGGCGAGCACATCAGCCCGGCCAGCCTGGCGGGCATGGCCGAGCGTACGGCGACCCTCAACAGCCTGTCGAAATCCCATGCCATGACGGGGTGGCGGCTGGGCTGGGTGGTCGCGCCGCCGGCATTGGCGGCGCACCTGGAAAACCTCGCCCTGTGCATGCTCTACGGCTCGCCGGAATTTATCCAGGATGCCGCCGTGGTCGCCCTGGACAGCGGTTTGCCGGAACTGGAGGCCATGCGTGAAGCCTATCGCCAGCGCCGCGACCTGGTCTGTGAATGCCTGGCCGATTGCCCCGGCGTGCGCGCGCTGAAACCCGATGGCGGGATGTTCGTGATGGTCGATATCCGCGAAACAGGGCTCAGCGCCCAGGCGTTCGCCGATCGCCTGCTGGAACGCCATGGGGTGTCGGTGCTGGCCGGCGAAGCCTTCGGCCCAAGTGCCGCCGGGCATATCCGCCTGGGGCTGGTCCTGGGTGCGGCGCCACTGCGTGAGGCCTGCCAGCGGATCGCCCGCTGTGCCCGTGAGTTGCTGGAGGCCGCGATCGATGCGTGATTACAGCCGACTGTTCATCGATGGGGCCTGGCGCGTGCCGTCGGGGCAGGGCAGGGCCGAGGTCGCCGACCCGGCCACCGAGCAGGTGGTCGGCGCGGTGCCCCTGGGCGACGAACGCGATGTCGATAACGCTGTGGCCGCTGCCCGGCGCGCCTTCGGCCCATGGTCGCGAACGCCGTCGGCGGTGCGTGCCGGTTATATCCGGGCGCTGGCCGGGCAGTTGCGCCAGCGGGCCGACGAGATGGCCGCGCTGATCACCGCCGAGCTGGGCATGCCGGTGCAGTGGTGCCGTGCGGTGCAGGTCGACGGGCCGATCGTCGGGTTGGAGCAGTACGTCGAACTCGCCGGGGCGATGGACGAAGTGCGCGAGGTCGGCAACTCGCTGGTGGTCCGCGAACCCGTGGGCGTCTGCGCCTTTATCAACCCCTGGAATTATCCGTTGCATCAACTGATCGGCAAGCTCGCGCCGGCCTTGGCGGCGGGCTGCACGGTGGTGCTCAAGCCGAGCCAGGAAACGCCGCTGCATGCCTTTCTGCTGGCCGAAATGATCGAGGCCATCAGCCTGCCGCCCGGGGTGTTCAACCTGGTCAGCGGGCCGGGCTCGAAGGTCGGCGAAGCCCTGGCCCGGCACCCGGACGTCGACATGCTGTCATTCACCGGCTCCACCGGCGCCGGGGTGCGCGTGGCCCAGGCTGCGGCGCCATCGGTGAAGCGGGTGTGCCTGGAGCTGGGCGGCAAGTCGCCGCTGTTGATCGGCGAGGATGCCGACCTGGCCGCGGCGGTGCGTTATGGCGTGCAGGACGTGATGATCAACTCCGGCCAGACCTGCACCGCGCTGACCCGCATGCTGCTGCCGGCCCGGCGTTATGCCGAGGCGCTGGAACTGGCGGTGGAAGAGGCGCGGAGCCTGTGCATGGGCGACCCTCAGGACCCACGGAGTTTTCTCGGGCCGATGTGCTCGGCCTCCCAGCGCCACACCGTGGAGGCCTACATCCAGCTCGGCGAGCAGGAAGGCGCGCGCCTGCTGTGGGGCGGTGCGGCGCAGTACGAGCGGGGCCATTATGTCGCGCCGACCCTGTTCGCCGATGTCGACAACCGCATGCGCATCGCCCAGGAGGAAATCTTCGGCCCGGTGCTGTGTCTGATTCCCTATGCCGACGAAGACCAGGCCGTCGCCCTGGCCAACGATTCACCGTTCGGCCTGTCCAGCGGGGTCTGGGCCGCCAGCCCCGAGCGCGCCCTGGGCCTGGCCCGACAGCTGCGCACCGGGCAGTGCTTCATCAACGGGGCGGCGTTCAATTATCAGGCGCCGTTCGGTGGCTACAAGCAGTCCGGCAACGGTCGCGAATGGGGTGAGGAGGGCCTGGCCGAGTTTGTCGAAATCAAGGCCATCCAGCGCTGATTCCCGTACCACCGGTGGCGGGGCACAGACCTTTGTGGTCTTGTGTCTCGTCACCTTGGTGCAGTCTTTATTCCGCCTTGCTCATTGGAACATGTCTAAGGAACCTGCCATGAATGTACTGATCGTCCATGCCCATCCCGAGCCGCAATCCTTCACCGCCGCCCTGCGTGACCAGGCGCTGCGCACCCTCGAGGCCCAGGGGCATCAGGTGCAGGTCAGCGACCTGTACGCCATGCAATGGAACCCGGTGGCCAGTGCCGCCGATTTTTCCTCGCGGGAGAATCCCGACTACCTGGTGTACGCGCTGGAACAACGCCTGGGGGTGAAAAGCCAGTCGATCGCCGCGGACATCCGCCAGGAGCTCGACAAGCTGCTGTGGGCCGACCTGCTGATCCTGAATTTTCCGATCTTCTGGTTTTCGGCGCCGGCGATCCTCAAGGGCTGGATCGACCGGGTGCTGGTGTCCGGGATCTGCTATGGCGGCAAGCGTTTCTATGACCAGGGCGGCCTGAGCGGCAAGAAGGCGCTGGTCAGCGTGACCCTGGGCGGTCGCGAGCACATGTTCGGCGAGGGGGCGATCCATGGGCCGCTGAACGACATGTTGCGGCCGATCCTGCGCGGCACCCTGGCCTATGTCGGGTTCGAGGTGCTGGAGCCCTTCGTCGCCTGGCATGTGCCCTATATCAGCGATCAGGCCCGCGAGGAGTTCCTGGTGGCTTACCGGCAGCGACTGGAGCAGGTCGCCGACGACCTGCCCATTGAATTTCCACGTTTGTCGCAGTTCGATGAGGCGCTGTATCCGCTCGGCTGACGCGGCCCGGGCGTCCAGGCAGACGGTTGGACCAGTGCTTGGCTATGCTGTTTGTGCCGACCGCCGGTCTGCCGTCGCCCCTTATAACCTTGGGCATCATGGCCTGGCCGTCGGTTCGTGCTGCCGAAAAACCGGGGGCCTGGAGTAACCTGACAGACAGCACTTCGCCCGGGCCGAATCGGAGGACAGGGAATGAATGATGAGTCCCGCGAGCAGGGCGAGCCGTTCAAGCGGCTGTTCTTCGCCTTGCCCTGCACCGCCGCCCAACGCCGGGCCATCGCCCAGTGGCGCAGCGCACTGGGGCTCAGGAACGGTCGGCCGGTGGCGGCGGAAAACTTTCATCTGACCCTGATGTTCCTGGGCTCGGTCGCCGTGGCGCAGATTCCGCGGATCTGCGCCGCGGCGGCGGGCGTGCGAACCTCCGGTGAGCCGCTGGACGTTCCGCTCGATCGCCTGGAGGTCTGGCGCCGGGCCGGGGTCTTGTTGCTGGCGCCGACACAAGCGCCGCTGGAGTTGCGCCAGCTGGTGTATGCCTTGCAGGAAGCGCTGCTGCCACTTGGGTTGGTCGATTCGCCTCGGGAGTTTCGTCCGCACTTGACCTTGATGCGCGACTATCGGGCGCCGGTGCCCGAGTCCGAGACCCCTGCGGATTTTCACCTGAGTGCCCGGCACTTCGCCCTGTTCGAATCCCATAAAGGCCGTTATCGGCCGTTGGCCGAGTGGGCGCTGGCGCGGTGATTGGGGGCGCCATCTCGTCAGGTTCGCCGACCGGCCGAAATCCGCGTGCCTCAAGGCCTGCAGGCTATAGTTGAGGGGCCGAATCAACGGGAGGGGAGCATGCGCCAGATTGTCAGCAAAGAGCCCTGGTGGGCGGCGCCGCCGAAACCGGGCCAGGATGAGTCCGAGCTGGAGTGGGGCTGGCTGGTCACCTACAACGAGGGCGAGCCGCGCTTCGAGTTCGTCAAGGAGCGTCCTTCGGAGCAGGAGATTCGTCAGCGCAAGAGTTGCCGGACCACGCCGTCCGAGTAGCCTGTGGGCGCAGCGCTCACTGCTTGTAGCCGATCTGCCGCAGCAGGTTCTTGCGCCACAGGATGTCGTCGTCGCCTTCCAGGCCCTTGGCGCAGAAGCCATCCACCACCCCCAGTACCGCTCGGCCCTGCGCCGTTTCAGCGAGAATCACCTGGGTCGGGTTGGCGGTCGCGCAGAAGATGCGGCACACCTCAGGCACCATCTTCAGGGTGTTGAGCACGTTCAACGGATAAAAACCGTCGCCGAGAAACAGGATGAAGCTATGGCCGGCGGCGATGGCCTGGGCGTTTTTTTGCGCCAGCGCAATCATCGCCGGATCGCTGCCGGACCAGCGCACCAGGCATTGGCCGGAGGCTTCGCAAAAGGCCAGGCCAAAGGCGATGTTCGGCACGGCGCCGACCAGGGCTTCGTGGATGTCCTCGACGGACTTGATGAAGTGGGTCTGGCCGAAAATGAAGTTGGTGGCCTCCGGCTTGTCAATGTTCACGCTGATCAGTTGCATCTCGAACCGCTCCTTGCCGATGTCGCGCGGCGCTAGGGGGCGTTGGCGGAAAGGGTGGGCCCGTCGCAGCCGTTATCGCGGCGGCGGGATTGCTTCCAGCAACAGATCAAGCATAGCCATTCATTGTCCGCTGCCGGGTTCGTGAGGCTTGAACGATGGCCGTCAAAGGCTGATCGGCCAGTTCGTTCCTGACCGCCGGTACCTAGAACTTCGCATAATTCAATGCATCGACAATCAGCGAGCCGCCCACCCCGGTCAGCGACAGCAGTAGGGCGCGCACCAGTGGTTCTTGCGAGTAACGCGAGAAGGCTCCGGTATCGAGAGCATCTATGCGTCCGCGGATCAGTTTGAGCTTGCTGTAGACAGGTGTGCTGTCGGTGATTTCCAGCAGGTAGTTGTCAAGACGCTGTAACGCTGCGCCACGCGCCTTTTCTGCGGCACGGCGTAGCGACAGCGCGGAAGCGAGCAAAATCAGGGTGGTCAGCAGGAAGGTAATGACGATGCTGGGCGGGGTCGGCCAGTTGTCGAACACACTGTTGCGCGACGCAATCAGGATCAGCATGACGATCGTCGGGGCATAGATCAGGCGATTGACGGTCGCCGTGCGTTTGGCGATCAGTTGCATGTCCACCCAATCGTCGATGCAGGGATGCAGAGAAACACCGAAGAGCTTCTGGTGCTCCTGGCGTAACGCTCTTGGCCAGATCGCAAAATTCTTGCTCAGGTTGCGGATGAATCGCGTCAGCAGGCGGTTGGCATCCACCACCCAGAACACCAGCAACTGGAAGGCCAGGGTGGGCAGCAGCCAGCTCAACATCCAGATCGGCGACTCGCCCCGAATGGGCATTCCTTCCATTGGCCAGAGCACGAACAGCGCGCTGGTGGCGACCATGAATATCCAGGTGGCGAGGATGCTGCGCAGCATTCGGGCACCGAAGGTGCCACCCACGCAGTGCTCTTTCCAGAAGCTCGTCACGAAAATGATCCTGCGCTTGTCTACAGCATAGGGCTGGACCGCGGCTGTCAGTCGCTTAGGCATGTTCCAGTCGCGACTGTTGGTTGAGAGCGGGAACAGGGTCAGGAACAGGCAACGTCCAAGTGCGGCTCGCCACTTTTGCAGCGTTGTACCCTTTTCTCTGTGAACGAGGCGCCGTAGCTGGCCCCACAGGCTCATCCGCAGCCTGCTCATGTACAGGTCCAGGTGGTAGGTCCGTTCGATCTCGAGACTGTTGATGCGCAGGTTGCGCCAACCCCAGGCCAGCGCCGTGATCGAGATGATCACGGCGAGCAGGCGCAGGGCCACGGTGGGCCAGGCACTGATGCCCTCGAACAGGAACATCGGCTCACCCAGTCCGTTATCCGTCAATGTGCGTCGGCTCTGGTACATCCACAGCAAGGCCAGGACGAATACCACGACCGGTACCACGACGTACCACGCCGAGGCGTCGAACAACCCACTGCTTGCAGGGACGGGGGACTGTCCGGGTTGCGCTGGTTGGGGCTGATGACGGCGGATCAGTTCCGAGCAAACGATGCCCAACAGGATCAGCACGAAGGCGGTCCACATGAACTCCACACGCCAGAACCGCATGGCGAGCCATGCCGACAGTCCGGACACCACATAAAGCGTCAGCGGGATACTGCGCACCCAGGCTGGCAGTTCGTCGTCGCTGGATTGCACATAGGTCCACCACCAGCCAAGGAGCGTCACCAATACCAGCAGGATGACCGTAAGCGGCCCGGCCCAGAAAAACGACTGTTTCTCATCGAGCTTGTCGCGTACCGGCTGAGAGAGTTCGGGATAGGGCGATGGCGACGGATCCTGCAGGCAGCGCAGCGCCATGATGTCGTGCGTTGCTTGCCGGGTCTGGCCGGGTGCGGCGCAATCCTTGGGGCGTTCTGCGCTCAGCTTGCTTGACAGGGGGATGAAGCCGCTGATGCCCACCTCATAGATTCCCGGTGAAAGCAGCTCCGATTTGGAGTAGTCGAACTTCGCCCGCTTAGCGTCGTAGGGCTGTGGTGCCTGCGCCGCCAGGACCGCGATGAACACGGCACTTTGCAAACTGTCGCGAAACGGCGGCACATCCTGTTGCAGGGCGCGAGTCAGTGTGAGTCCGTAGGGCGCTGCCAGGACGAGGTTGCGGGTGGTCTGGGCCTGGCCGCGCTGGAGCATGCGCGCATCGAGGTTGGTCGAGAAAAACACTTTGTTCGGCATCCGGCCCTTGAGGGCCTGCAACACCAGTAGCTTGTCGTAGGTATCGGCACCCAGCACCCCGATGGCGCCGATGCCGCTGGTGCCGTTACGGCGATAGACTTCGTCCTCTCGGGCGATGTGGTCGGCGAGGCGGCGAAGGTAATCGAGCTGGGAATTGCCGTCGGACTTCTCCAGTGGGCTCAGATCCAGGGTGTTCTTGTCCTTGCTGTTCTTATTGTCCTCGGTAGCGGGCGCCTTGTTGGCGCTTGCAGCTTCTTCTGGGAGGCGCCCGTCCATGCCTCGCAGATAACTGAAGCGTAATACCCAGTCATTGACGGCCGCCTGGTCTTTGCCGTCTTTGCCGTCGAGGTCGGCGTCCTTGGCAACCTGCGATTTGAAACTCTCGATCAGTGCGCGGCTGTAGAAACTGTCCCACTCGGAGACCAACGCAATGCGATTGGAGCGCTGCCAGCCTCCAGCGTTGCAATGGGTTCCGACTCGCAGCAATGCCCCTTGGCTGCATTGCACACCCGTGACCGGGTCCACATGGCGCAGCTTCAGTTCGTCCAGCAGCAGGCGTGTCATGACGCCGTCGTCGCTGACGGTGCGCAGCAGTTTCATTGAGGAGGGGGACGTTGCTGGTGTTTGCTGCTGGGAGGTTGCTTCGCCGGGCGAGGGCTTGCCCAGGGCACGGATCAATGTGTCGTAATCAGCGGTGGCCAGGGGTGAGTAAATCTCGATATCGGGCTTGGCGTTGCCGTTGGCCTCGTCCCTATACATATCGAGCAAGACTTTCGAGGTGGAGGGGCCGATGACCTTCAGCAGTGTCTGGTCGGACGGCTCCGGGCAGGCTTGCGGGGAGCCGCAGTCTGGATAAAACCTGCTCTGCAGGGTGAGACGTAATGCTTCGAGTCGTTGCAGCGGGTCTGGACCAAGATGCTCCTGCTTTATCCAGAACAGTATTGTCCGGGCGGATGGGTGGGGTATTTCGTTAATGTCCGTAGGTGGGTCAAACGGATTGGCGACGAAGGTTTCATAGGGAGTTTCCGCGCGGTTCAACTTTCCTTGCTGATCGGATTGAGACGTTACCGGCTTGCCTGACAGGTCGTCTGCCAGGGCCAGGCAGCGGATGTGCTGCTCGTCCTCGGGCACCATGCGGGAGTTTTTGAACCCCGCCAGGATTGCATAGCGAATACGCCGGCGCAGCTCCACTTCATCGGCATAGGGACCGCCTTCGACCAACGCCACCATAAGCTGGGGAGGCTCTGGCGGTTGTTGCTGCTTTTCGGTGTCCAGTACCGATGGCTTAACGACAACAAGATCGGGACTGCACTCAAAGTCAGTACCCGTGGCCTTGTTACCCTCCTTGAACTTTTTGCGATAGCGCTCGAGCGCATCGAACGGGTCCTGCCACAGGCGCGCTTCTATCGGCGATTGCGCCTGGAATTGTGCGCCGATGGGGCGTGGCTCGAGGAAAGGCTCGCGGGTGAGGGCGAAGGTCGAGACGACCAGGCTGAGAATGAGGGCGCTACCCGGTAACCAGAGGACAAGGTTGTTACCCGAGCCATTGCTGTTGTCCATGGTCTTTTTCCCCTTCCTTAGGTGTAGGGCCGACCGCTATGCATAGGTATAGCCCCCGGATTGCGCTTTATCTACTGGCCCCCCGACGCTGCAAGGAGGGCGCTGCGGCGCCAATTGGGGGCGGTTTCAGGCGACTTGAGGAGCGAGAGGGATTGGGCCGCTGACCGGTGGCTTCATACTGGGGGCGGGAACAGGATCGGCGGTCATGCGGCGAGGGTGCAAGGCTGCTATTCCTTCCCTTGGGACAATCGTTTCAGACCAGACGGAATGCGGGTCGATACCGATGCGTGGCCGTGGTCAAGGTGCCTGCCAGGTGCGCGCGCAGAACAACGGGCGCCAGTTTCACTGGAGGTGGCAAATGTTATTCATTGTCAGCTGGTCAATCAGCCCCGAACGTCGTAACAGTGCGATCGAGCGATTTCTCAAGACCGGCGGGGCGCCACCCGCAGGGGTGAGCATGCTGGGGCGCTGGCATGCCGTCGGCGGTATGACGGGGTTTGGTATCGCGCAGACCGACGATCTCACGCTGATGCAGAAATGGGTGCTGGAGTGGAGCGACCTGCTCAGGATGGACGTGCACCCGGCGCTGACCGATGAACAGGCCGCGCCGTTGCTGGCGGCGGTGATCGGCAGGCAATAGCCGTTGGCGATCGGCCTGAAGTTGTTGCTTCAGCAAGAGCGGAACAGAACTGGAGGTTGTCATGCCTAAATTTGTGATTGAACGCGATTTTCCGGGCGCTGGAGCGCTGTCGGCGCAGGATCTGCAAGGGATCGCGCAAAAGTCCTGCGAGGTGCTCGATGAAATGGGGCCGCAGGTGCAGTGGCTGCACAGCTACGTCACGGGCGACAAAATCTACTGCGTCTATATCGCGCCAAACGAGGAACTCATCCGCGAGCATGCCCGGCAAGGCGGCTTTCCGGCGGACCGGGTATCGCGGGTGACCTCGATCATCGATCCGACGACAGCGGAGTAGTGCCTTGCGCTGACAGGCGCGCGCCTGGCTCGGCGTACCCTTGCCCCAGGGCGAGGTGATGCCGCTGGCAGGAAAACAAGGCCGCCCTCGGGGCGGCCTTTTTCATCGACGCGGCGTGCCGCGTTAGCGTAGCGGGGCGTCTTGCCAGACACAGGCTCGGCTATGCTGCACAGTCGACGGCCGGTTTGCGGCCGATGTCCACACCTTGAACCAAGAGCGCCATGAGAAAAACCACCCAGCAGATGTTGCTCCACGAAATCGCCGACTGGCACCACCGTGGCCTGATCGATGCCGAGGCGCAGCAGCGGCTCGGCGCCTTGTATGAACGTCCCGAACACCGCTTGTCCACGGTCCTGCAATGGCTGGGCATCGGCGCGGTGCTGCTGATCGGCATGGCGGTGCTGGGCGGCATTGGCCTGCTGGCCGAGTCGGTGCTGGTGGGGGCGGTATTGTTTTTCGCCGCCGGTGTCGGGCTGTGGCTGATCGGTGCGCGCCTGGCCCGCGACCCGGCGCGGCGCATGCCGGTCACCGGGGTGGCGATCCTGACCATCGGCCTGATCCTGATGGGTGCCAGCCTGTTGCTTGGCAGCTCCGACAGCGAGACCGGCGAGTTCGGCAACCTGCCGCTGGCGCTGCTGGTCACCGCCGCCCTGAGCATCGCCACCGCCTATGGCTATCGCCTGCGCTGGCCGCTGCTGCTGGGCCTGCTCTGTGTCTTCCACGGCTTGGGTTCGTGGGAGTGGTATGGCGGTTCCGGCACTTACTATTTCGGTATCCAGGACCGGCGCTCCATGGCCGTGATCGCTGGGCTGGTCGCGCTCCTGGGGCTGTGGCACCAGCGCGCCGAGGATCATGCCTTGCGCCGGTTCAGCGGTTTCGGACGGTTGTATGTGATCTTCGGGCTGCTGTACTTCAACTGCTCGCTGTGGTTCCTCAGCCTGGAGGAGGCTTACCAGCAGACCCTGACCTGGACCCTGCTGTTCACCCTCGGCGCCATTGCCCAACTGGTGCTCGGTGCGCGCTTCAAGCACCCCAGCTTCACCGGTTTCGGCGTGGTGTTCCTCGGCATCGACCTATACACGCGCTTTTATGAGTACGCCTGGGAACACCTGAGCGCCGCGCTGTTTTTTGCCGTGGCCGGCGCGGTGGGCATGTTCCTGGGCTGGTTGTTCGAACGCACCGCGCTGCGCGCCGGGGAGGCTGGCCAATGAACCCGGATCGCCGTAATCGCCAGGTGCACAACGCCCTGGACCAATGGCTGCGCGACGGCCTGATCGACACCCAGGCCCACGCGCGGATCGCCGAGCTGTACCCGCTGACCCGCTGGGACTGGCGCTCCCTGGGGCGCTGGTTCCTGACCTTCGGCGCTATCAGTCTCGCGGCTGGCTTGCTGATCCTGCTGCATGAACACCTGACGTTCACCTTGCCGAAACTGGCGGTTGGCCTGGGTCTGTTGATGGTCGGGTTGTTCGGCGCCGGGCGCTGGCTGCTGGGCAAGCAACTGAAACTGCTCGGCGCGACCCTGGAATTGCTCGGCGGCTTTGCCCTGATCGGCCTGAGCCTGGTGCTGGGCATGATCTACTCCGACGGCTCGGGCAACTGGCCGGCGCTGTTGCTGGTGGACCTGCTGCTGTTGCTGGCGCTCAGCTATGGGCTGAACAACGCCTTGCTGCTGACCCTGTGCAGCGTGCTGTTCTTCGTTTGGTTCGGCGGGCGTAGCGGTTATGAGTCGGGTTGGGGCGCCTACTGGTTCGGCATGAACTATCCGCTGCGTTTCCTCGGCGCGGCTCTGGCCATGGCGCTGTTCGGCTTTGTTCATCTGTGGGGCGAGGCGTCATGGCTGGCCCGTTATCGCGGCTTTGCCAAGGTGTGGATTTCCGCCGGGCTGTTCATGGCCCAGATGGCGTTGTGGCTGTTGTCGCTGTTCGGCAGCTACGACCTGATCGACGGCCCCTGGCACCTGGCCGAGTCCGGCGAGCTGGTGCTGTTCAACGGGCTGTGGGCGGCGTTCAGCCTGGGCCTGTTGGCGCTGGGCATTCGCCTGCGCTTTTCCATGCTGGTGGGCTATGGCGCGACCTTCTTCATCATCCAGCTGTACACGCTGTTCTTCACCCAGCTGGCGGAAACCCTGGGCTGGTTCGTCAGCCTGCTGATTGCCGGCGGCAGCCTGCTGGGGCTGGTGGTCTGGCTGGAAGGCGAACGGCAGAAGCGCCGGGCTGGGCCGGGCGAAGCGGAATCGGCGTAGGGCGGGGGAGTAGCCCATGCCCGAAGTTGCGGGCATGGGCAGGCGACGGACGTCAGGCTGTCAGTCGTTTTTCAATATCCCGGTAGGTTTCGCTGTCTGTGGCCGCCAACAGTTTGCGGCCATCCTTGAAGGTGGCGATGAAGGTCACCTCGGTTTCCTTGCCGGCTATCAGGTAGCCCGCAAGAGCACCCACCGGACCCAGCAGCATGGCCCCGGCGATGCCGTAGCCAATGGCGTCCCTGTTGGTGATGCTGTCCTGTGTCGCGATTTCCAGATGTTTGAATGCGGAGGCTTTGACCTCGACCCCCGGCGAGGGGTTGGTGGCTGTGGCCAACCTGAAGACTCCCTGACGATACTCACCATTCCCTTGTAGAAAATCACCAGCCAATACGTTGATTTTTGCCATGTTGAATATCCTTGTTCAAGCATTGCGGATTGACCATACAGCGCCGTCCCATGCCCACCGTCAATGGGTGGACGATGAAGGGCGGTACCACTGATCGGTGATGTTGCGACTAACAGCATCGGTCTCGAGTGTAGACGTTCCTTTGATACAGATCAGTTCGTTGGTCGCAATGGCCTACCGCTCGTCCGTTTGATTCTGCGCGGGCTGCAAGGTTGTCACGAGGTGCCTGGCGTTCATGTTCGGCAATGTTAATAAATGTTAGATTGAAAAAATACTTCACATAATCCGTTCATTGGTGGATGATCGGCCACAACCTGATAACAACAAATCACAGGACGGCCCTTCGATGTCCGACAAGGTCTCGATTCACCTGCCAAGCGACCCTGTCGCCCCCGCCGCCCGTGCTCCCATTTACCCCGCGGCCCGCCGCTCGCGCCTTGCCGGCGTGGACCAGGCTGCTGTCTTCCCTGGAGTACCCCATGAATAACAAGAATGTCGGTGTCGTCGGCCTGGGCGCGATGGGCCTGGGCATTGCCCGCTCGCTGCTGCGCGCGGGTTTCAATGTGCATGCCTGTGACGTGCGTGAAGCGGTCACCCAACAGTTCACCAGCGAAGGCGGGGTGGCCTGTGCGTCGCCGGCGCGAATGGCCGATGCCTGCGATGTGATCATCACCGTGGTAGTCAACGCCGAGCAGACCGAAACCGTGCTGTTCGGTGGCGATGGCGCCGTGTCGGCCTTGGGTGCCGGCAGCCTGGTGATAGGTTGCGCCACCGTGGCGCCGACCTATGCCGTGGAGCTGGGCGAGCGCCTGGCCGAGCAGGGCCTGCTGTACCTCGACGCGCCGATCTCCGGCGGCGCGGCCAAGGCTGCCGCCGGCGAGATGACCATGATGACCTCCGGCCCGGCCGCGGCCTACGCCAAGGCCGAAGCGATACTCGCCGGCATGGCGGGCAAGGTCTATCGCCTGGGCGAGGCCCATGGCCTGGGTTCCAAGGTCAAGATCATCAACCAGCTGCTGGCTGGGGTGCACATCGCCGCGTCCGCCGAAGCCATGGCCCTGGGCCTGCGCGAAGGGGTGGACGCCGATGCCCTGTACGAAGTGATCACCCACAGCGCCGGCAACTCCTGGATGTTCGAGAACCGCGTGCCGCACATCCTCAAGGCCGACTACACACCGCTGTCGGCGGTGGACATCTTCGTCAAGGACCTGGGCCTGGTGCTGGATACCGCCCGCGCCAGCAAATTCCCGCTGCCGCTGTCGGCCACCGCGCACCAGATGTTCATGCAGGCCTCCAGCGCCGGTTTCGGCCGCGAGGACGACTCGGCGGTGATCAAGATTTTCCCGGGCATCGACCTGCCGACCGCCAAGCCCGAGCCTGTCTGAGGAACGCTTCATGACCGATTCCACCGCACGCCCGTTGCTGGGCTGCATCGCCGACGACTTCACCGGCGCCACCGACCTCGCCAACATGCTGGTGCGCGGCGGCATGCGCACGGTGCAAAGCATCGGCATCCCGAGCCGTGAAGTGGCGGCCGGGCTGGATGCCGACGCCATCGTCATCGCCCTCAAGTCGCGCACCACGCCGGTTGCCGAGGCCGTCGAGGAATCCCTCGCGGCCCTGGACTGGCTGCGCGAACAGGGCTGCGAGCAGATATTCTTCAAGTACTGCTCGACCTTCGACTCCACCGCCGCCGGCAATATCGGCCAGGTCAGCGAGGCCCTGCTCAAGGCCCTCAATAGTGATTTCACTCTGGCCTGCCCGGCGTTCCCGGAAAACGGCCGGACCATTTTCCGTGGCCACCTGTTCGTCCAGGACCAGTTGCTCAGCGAGTCGGGCATGCAGCATCACCCGCTGACGCCGATGACCGACGCCAACCTGGTGCGCGTGCTGCAAGCCCAGACCCAGCTGAAAGTCGGCCTGCTGCGCTACGACAGCATCGCCGGGGGCGTCGAGGCGGTGCGGGCGAAGATCGCCGAACTGCGCCAGCAGGGAATCGGCATGGCCATCGCCGATGCGCTGTCCGATCAGGACCTCTATACCCTCGGCAGCGCCTGCGCCGACCTGCCGCTGCTGACCGGCGGCTCGGGCCTGGCCCTGGGCCTGCCGGGCAACTTCCGCCGCGCCGGCAAACTGCGCGATTTCGATGCGGCGTCGCTGCCGACCGTCGAAGGCGGCGAAGTGGTGCTGGCCGGCAGCGCCTCGGTGGCTACCATCGGCCAGGTCGCGGCCTGGCTGGAGGCCGACCGTCCGGCACTGCGTATCGACCCCATGGCCCTGGCTGCCGGCAAACCGGTGGTGGAGCAGGCCCTGGCCTTTGCCCGCGACAGTGATGAAACCGTACTGATCTACGCCACCAGCACCCCGGCCGAGGTCAAGGCGGTGCAACAGCAACTTGGCGTCGAACGCGCCGGCACGCTGGTGGAGAACGCCCTGGGCGAGATTGCCGCGGGCCTGCGCCAGAACGGCGTGCGCCGCTTCGTGATCGCCGGTGGCGAAACCTCCGGCGCGGTGGTCAAGGCGCTTGGGGTCAACCTGTTGCAGATCGGCGCGCAGATTGACCCGGGCGTGCCGGCCACCCTCAGCAACTCCGCCGAGCCCCTGGCGCTGGCCCTGAAGTCCGGCAACTTCGGCAGCCGCGACTTCTTCGCCAAGGCCCTCAGGCAACTGGCCGGAGGTGACCAATGAGCGCCGCGGCAAGGGAACAGGCCCTGCGCGAAGAGATCTGCGACGTCGGTCGTAGCCTCTACCAGCGTGGCTACACCGTGGGCAGCGCCGGCAATATCAGCGCGCGCCTCGATGATGGCTGGCTGATCACCCCGACCGACGTCTGCCTCGGCCGCCTCGATCCGGCGGCCATCGCCAAGGTCAACCTGGCGGGGGAGTGGGTGTCCGGCAACAAGCCATCCAAGACCCTGGCCCTGCATCGCCAGGTCTATGACCGCAACCCGAGCGTCGGTGGCGTGGTGCATACCCATTCCACCCACCTGGTGGCGTTGACCCTGGCTGGCGTATGGCGGCCGGACGACATCCTGCCGCCGCTGACGCCGTACCAGGTGATGAAGGTCGGGCACATTCCGCTGATCGGCTACCAGCGCCCGGGTTCGCCCAAGGTCGCCGAGCAGGTGGCGCAACTGGCCAACAGCGTGCGCGGGGTGATGCTCGAGCGCCTGGGGCCGGTGGTTTGGGAAAGCTCGGTGGCCAAGGCCAGCTACGCCCTGGAAGAACTGGAAGAAACCGCGCGACTCTGGCTGATGAGCAATCCCAAGCCCGCGCCGCTGGATCAGGCAGCCCTGGATGAGCTGCGAGAGACCTTCGGCGCGCACTGGTAGGTAGCGCGCCGCTGCAACTCGAAACTGTAAACCGACATTGCAAGCACTGCCCGGGAGTCGTCAGGCTCTCGACGGCCCCGGCTTGCCTGAAAAAACAATAACAACAGGACATCCCAGCATGACGTTCCCTGACTGCAGCTGTTTTGGCTTCACCACTGTTTCTTCCTCTTATGAGGGAGGTGCCGCGCAATGAGCCCGCTTATCCTGATGTTGACGGCCGGCGCGGGCATCGCGCTGCTGCTGTTCCTGGTGCTCAAGTACAAGTTCCAGCCCTTTGTCGCGCTGATGCTGGTGAGCATCCTGGTGGCGCTGGTGGCCGGGGTGAAACCGGCGGACCTGGTGGCGACCATCGAAGGCGGTATGGGCAAGACCCTCGGCCATATCGCGATCATCATTGCCCTCGGCGCGATGATCGGGCGGATCATCGAGCTGTCCGGAGGCGCCGAGGCCCTGGCCAAGACCCTGATCGAGCGTTTCGGCAACCGCCGCACGCCGCTGGCGCTGACCATCGCCGGGTTCATCATCGGCGTGCCGGTGTTCTTCGAAGTGGGGGTGATCATCCTCATGCCGCTGGCCTATGGCGTGGCTCGCCGGGCGCGTAAGCCGCTGCTGGTGTTCGCCTTGCCGATGTGCGCGGCGCTGCTCACCGTGCATGCGTTCCTGCCGCCCCATCCGGGCGCCGTGGCCGCGGCCAGCCAGCTGGGCGCCGACCTGGGCCGGGTGCTGATGTTCGGCCTGCCGATCACCGCCTTCCTGTGTTACGTCGGCTACCGCGTGGCCGGGCGCATGACCCGGCGCTTCTACCCGATGACCGACGACATCCGCGCCGAAGTCTATGGCCCCCATGTGACCAACGAGGACCTGCTGGCCTGGACCAATGGCAACGCCAAGGACCCGCAACAGGCCGCAGTGGCCGTGTCCCACATGGGCCTGGAAGAGTCCACCAGCGCCATAGTCGCCAAGCTGCCGCCAGCGCCCGCGCCCGGTTTCGGCCTGATCGTCAGCCTGATCCTGCTGCCGATCGTGCTGATCCTGCTGGGCACCCTGGCCACTTCGCTGCTGCCGGCCGAGTCAAACTTGCGTGGCGTCATGACCGTGCTCGGCGCGCCGCTGGTGGCGCTGCTGATCGATACCTTGCTCTGTGCCTGGCTGCTGGGTTCGCGCCGTGGCTGGAGCCGCAGCCAGGTGTCGGACGTGATCGGCTCGGCCTTGCCGGGCGTGGCCATGGTGATCCTGATCGCCGGTGCCGGCGGGGTGTTCGGCAAGGTGCTGGTGGACACCGGGATCGGCGCGGTGGTTTCCGACCTGCTGCGCACCACCGGCCTGCCGGTGTTGGCCCTGGGCTTTTTGCTGACCATGCTGCTGCGCGCAGTGCAGGGTTCGACCACCGTGGCCCTGGTGACTACCGCCGGGATCATCAGCCCGTTGATTGCCACCCTCAACCTGACCCCCAACCACATGGCGCTGCTGTGCCTGGCCATGGGCGGTGGCGGGCTGGCCATGTCGCATATCAACGACGCCGGCTACTGGATCTTCACCAAGCTCGCCGGGCTCAACGTGGCTGACGGCCTGCGCACCTGGACCGTCATCACCACCTTGCTCGGTACCCTGGGTTTCTGTATTACCTTGCTGATCTGGCCTTTTGTCTGAGCCGTTTTTAGGAGCCAACATGCCTCGTTTTGCTGCCAACCTAAGCATGCTCTACCCGCAACACGGGTTTCTCGACCGTTTCGCCGCCGCCGCGGCCGATGGTTTCGAAGCGGTGGAATACCTGTTCCCCTATGACTACAGCGCCGAGGAACTCAAGCAGCGCCTGAGCGACAACGGCCTGGTCCAGGCGCTGTTCAACGCACCGCCCGGCGACTGGGCGGCGGGCGAGCGGGGCACCGTGACCCTGCCGGGGCGCGAGGCGGAATTCCGCGCCGGCTTCGACCGCGCCCTGGAATACGCCGCGGTGCTGGGCAACTCGCGCATCCATGTGATGGCCGGTCTGCTGCCCTCGGAAAGCCTGCGCGAACGCCATCACGCGGTGTACCTGGAGAACCTGGCCTACGCCACCGCCCAGGCGGCCAAGGTCGGCGTCACCGTGCTGCTGGAGCCGATCAACACTCGCGACATGCCGGGCTTCTTCCTCAACCGCCAGGACCAGGCCCAGGCGATCTGCAAGGAAGTCGGCGCGAGCAACCTCAAGGTGCAGTTCGACTGCTACCACTGCCAGATCGTCGAGGGCGACCTGGCGACCAAGCTGCGCCGCGACTTCGCCGGCATCGGCCATATCCAGATCGCCGGGGTGCCGGACCGCCACGAGCCGGACCTGGGCGAGCTGCACTACCCGTACCTGTTCGCGCTGATGGACCAGCTGGGCTACGACGGCTGGGTCGGTTGCGAGTACCGGCCGCGGGGCGATACCTCGGCTGGCCTGCAATGGCTGCGGGACTGGAAAGCCTTCTGAGGGGCGGGCAGGGCGGTGGCGCTGGTCAGTGCGTGCCGCCCGCTAGCCGTGATTCTGCGGGAATCTGAACATTTCTGGAGGTGTCGGCCTTAGTCCCCCACCTGCGGGTACATTCGCTTCCTGTCGCCAGGGCCATCACTGGTGCCATCAATGGGAGCGGGGAGCATGGAAAAGTCGATATTCGTCGATCAGTCGGGCCTGGACGATGCGCCTTGTCGTCCGCACGATCTGCATTGGGAACAGATCCCCACTGTGACCCTGGAGCGCATCGAGCGCGACTACCGCCGCGCCCGGCGCACCACCATGCTTGGCCAGTGGATCAATATCGCCAGCGTGCTGCTGGTGGTGCTGAGCGCCGCCTGCGGCCTCTGGCTGTGGAACCACTTCCGCGCCCAGGGGCTGGACCAGGGCTTCGGCCTGCGGCAACTGTTCGTGCTGCTGTTCTTTTTCGCCACCCTGTGCGCGGTGGTGGAATGGCTGCGGCGCATTCGCCGGACCACCCGGGTGGCCCTCGACGGCTTGAGCGAAGACCTGCGGGATATCGCCTGTGTGCTGCGGTTCAGAAAAAAACACCGCTGAGACGCGTTAGGCCGGCTGTCAGTCCTTCGCTGCCTTGGCTTGCAGGTCGGACGGCAGCAGCAATTCCACCCCTTGCTTGCGAATTCCATCCGCCGCGGCCTGGGCCAGGTCGTCGTCGCTGATGATCACGTCGAACTGCTCCAGCCCGGCGATGCGGTACATGCTGAAGGTGCCGTACTTCGAACTGCTGGCCACCAGCACCACCTGGGATGCCGACTGCATCGCCACCTGCTTGACCTCGACCTTCAACGCCGACGGCGTGGTAATACCCCGGCGCAGGTCCCAGGAGCTGGTGGACATGAAGGCGATGTCGGTCACCACCTGACGCAGGGTCGCCACCGCCAGCCCGCCGACGCAGGAATGGTTGTCGTGGTCGAGCTGGCCGCCAGTGTGGATCACCGTCACTTGCGGCGCCTCCATCAGCGCCTGGACGATGCCGAAGTCGTTGGTCACCACCGTCATGCCCGACAGCGCCTTGATATAGGGCACGATCTCCAGGGTGCTGGTGCCGGCGTCGAGGTACACCGTCATGTCCGCGTGCAGCAGGCGCGCCGCCAGCCGGGCCATGGCCTGCTTCTGCGGCAGCTCGACCACCGCCTTGCTCTGGTGGCTCGGCTCGCTGTGCAACTGGCTGGCGATACGCACCCCACCGGTCACCGAATAGGCCCGGCCTTCCTGTTCCAGCAGCGCGATATCGCGGCGCACCGTCATGTGCGAACAGTCGAACATCTCCATCAACTGATGCACGCTCAACACCTGATGCTTGCGCAACTGGCGCAGAATCAGCTCGCGACGCTGCTCGGGAATCATCGGGGCGCCGCTATCGCTGGCGATGTCCTTGGGGTTGGGCATTGAGGCTCCGCAGTGGTTGGGCAGAAGGCGGGTAACTGGCGGACATAGTAGCGAATCCGCGAGGTGTGGACGAGAAGCGGTGCACACCGGCTTCTTCCGTAGGAGCGAGGCTTGCCCGCGATGAACGATAACGCGGTATCCCGGTATTGCGCGTGACGGCTATCGCGGGCAATCGAGCGTCGACCGGCCGCTCCTACAAGATTGCGCGTGCTTCTTCTGTAGGAGCGCAGCTTGCTCGCGATGAACGATAACGTGGTATCCCGGTATTGCGCGTGACGACTATCGCGGGCAAGCCTCGCTCCTACAGCATTACGCGTACGAGCGGTTACCAAGGAGCGGTCATGGACCCGAAACGTTATGAACACCTGACAATCAGCGTCGAGCCCCATGAAATGCGCATGAGCCATTGGCTGTACGCCCCCAAGGTGGTGGATGGTCGCGATGGCCGGGTGCTGCTGGACCTGAGCGGCGGGCCGTGGGACCTGGTATCCAGCTCGCCATCGACGGCGGCGGTGGAACTGCTGTTGCGCAAGTATCCCGGAGATCGCGAGGCGGTCTGCCTGAGCATTCGCCTGGCCGACAACAGCCTGTGGCTGGAGGGCACTGCGGTTGCCACCGAGGATATCGAACGGGCGCTGGAGCGGGCGCAGGGCTGAGCTGCGCCGTGGCGCATGCCTGCGAAGCATCACCGGGGCCTGACGACCGTTGGTAAGCTGGCGGTTCTTTCTTTTGCCAAATGGCATTAGTATTAATGCCATCTGTCATCAGGCAGGGAGATGAGCATGACCGCCGCAGCCAAAAATACCGCCACCGTGAAACCTTCAGCCAAGGCCGAGAAGGTCAAGGGCGTTGCGCCCAAGGCCATCGCCAAGGTCGAACCACGTAAGCCCTCCGCAAGCCGCATCCCCAAGGCCAAGGTGAACCTGCTGCGCGAAGAGGCGGCGGTCTATGCGCTGCCTTCGCCCATGGTGCGCGGGCTGCTGCCGGGCACCGACGCCGATGACCCCATGGCGGTCTTCAGGGCCACCCAGCTGGGGTTCTCCCTCGGGGCGGTGATCGAGCTGGTGGAGTCGGTCGAGGCCTTCAAGCGCTACAACGTGCTGTCGAAGATCGTCGGGTTTTCCGAGCGCACCCTGGCGCGGCGCCTGAAGAACCAGGACCAGGCCCTGACCCCCGAACAGAGCGCCCGCGCCTTGCACTATGCGCAAGTGCTGGAAAAGGCCGAGGCGGTGCTGGGCTCGCGGGCGCTGGCCGAGGAGTGGATGACCCAGCCGGCGCTGGGCCTGGATGGCGAAGTCCCCATCGACCTGCTGGCCAACCCGGTGGGCTATGAACTGGTGACGGACTTTCTGCACCGGCTCGAGTTCGGGGTCTACTGATGCTCACCGACCCCTTGGCCCCGTCCCTGCATTTCTGGCGCCTCGACCAGGCCCGGCATGCCTCGACCTGGAACAGCGGCATCGGCGCCGAAGGCAGCGGCGGCCGCTGGAACCCCAAGGGCCTGCAAGTGGTGTACGCCAGCCTGGACGCCTCGACCGCCATCCTGGAAGTGGCGGTGCACAAGGGCTTCAAGGCCCTCGACTGCCTGCCCCACACTCTGACCGCGGCCCGGGTGCTGGACCCCTCAAAGGTCCACACCGTCCGCCCCGAAGACATTCCCAACCCCAACTGGCTGATCCCCGGCACCCCCAGCCACAGCCAACAAGCCTTCGGCGCCAGCCTGCTGGAACAGCACCCCTTCGTGCTGATCCCCTCCAGCGTGTCGCGCCATAGCTGGAACCTGCTGATCAACCCATTGCTGGCCACGGGGTTGTATGAGCTGGTGTTGCAGGAGCGCTTTGCGCTGGATGGGCGGCTGAGTCCGCCGGAGCGGTGAGAGAAGACGCGCACATCCAATTCAGAATTTTCCTGCGACCTACCTGTGGTCATTTAGGGTAACGTCCTGTTGCCAACTGCTAACAAACTCGCCTCCTGATGGGGGCTTTTTTATGGGCAACGTGGAAGCGGACACGAACTGCTGAAAAGGAGTTTTTATGTACTTATGCATTACTGGTTTTCTGCCTGACGAAGCCAATGACGATTCATTGCAATACGAGTTGGACGTCTCATCTGAATTTGAACAGCAGATTGTCTCCCTGCTGGGCCATAAAAGCCTTAACGCAATGGCAAGCGGAGAGTGGCTGTTGACGGCGGAGCAGGCTCAGCAGATTGCTGCTTTGATCAATGAATCCATTCCAGATGATCTTGATATTTTTATTGGGGTTGAGACGTCGGGGAAGGGCACGATTAAAGCTCACGAGGTCGAGCAGTGAGATACACCGTTGAAGCTTTCGATAAAGAAACCGAGTCTTTAGCTTTTGAGATAGACCTTCCGCACAGGTGCGATGCTCATCTGGCTGAGATTATGAAGTGGTCGTCACCTCAACGAGGTGACGAGGGTTACAACCTCAATTGTGGCCAATTAGCTGCCATTGAGAATCTGGTCGGTAGGGCTTTTTACGACCCAGATTACATCTTCCAACTCACCTGCAACCTGAGTTGAGTACTGAGGAGTGCAGTACAAGCTGAAAGTCTCATCTGAATGTGAACAGACCGTAATGGAAATATTGGGTTGGCAGAGCTTGGCAGCCGAAGTCGCTGGTGAGCTACTGCTCACCAAGGAGCAGGTCAGTCAGATAGCCGCAGTCATCGAAGAGTCCTTACCCGATCACCTCGATATGTTTATTGGTGTGGTGGCGTAGCTCCATCCATCATCCGTGATCCTTGTCGACCCGTTGAAGAGCGAAATCAGGAGGTTCTGATCGTTCTTATTCGTCCCCTGCGGTTCATAGAGACTTTTAGTACGGAGGTTTGGGAAAGCTCTGATATTTACGACTTTTCTGCATTGATAGGGTCGGTGCCTGAATTTCTCAGACACTCAGGATGTACTCATGGCCTATGTCATCAGGGAAGGAGACCCAACCACGACGGGTGGGAAGGTTATTGCAGGTTCATCAACGACCATCGTTGAGTACCGCAAAGTTGCACGCATCACCGACCCCGTGTGGTGCCCGGTGTGCCAGTCGGTGGGTTATATCGCGGAAGGCCATAACACATGGCTGGATAACCAACAGGCTATCGCGGTGGAAGGGTGCTCCGTTCAGTGTGGCTGCCCTGTAGGTTCTAACCGTCTTGTGGCCACTCAGTCTTCTGTCCTCTCGGATAATCAGCCACTGGTTCCAGTTCCCGCTGCCTTGGTACCGCAAGTTGTGGCGAATACCCACCAATGGGCTGAAGCGATCAGGCTGGGATACTCGCAAAACGAATTTGCAGATTCGGTGCCGCGCGATCAGGTGAAGGGGCTAGCGCCCATAAGCGAAACGGCGCTGTCAGCGCCCGCTCAGTTGTCGCAACAAAGCGTAGAGCCGGGCTTTTATATCGTTCAGTCTCCGATGAGCCGTGCAGCCCTCGAAGTGGTGCTTTTCGGTCAGCCCGACGCGGCCCTCCTGGAGAAATTTCGCCGGCTCAACCCCCAACTGACGGACACCGCCAAACCCGGCCAGATGGTGGTCCTCAGCCATCCCGAAAACCATCAGTGCACCCGTGAAGAAGCACTGCTGATGGACGCTGCGGAAAAGGTCAGCGCCGCGTTGGACACCCTCACGGCCGAGGAGGCGGCCTTTATGGTCCAGTACCGGCAGCAGATCGAGTCGGTGCTGTCTTACGGTTCAACCAGCCTGGGTGTTGCTACGTCAGCAGCCGGCAATCATCTGGACAGTATTAAAAGGACCTTGCAGGAAATCGAATCCCTCCATCAAAGGTACTTCCTGCGGGATGGGCATCTACGGAGCGTCCAATTCTTTGCCGAAAGGCGAACGCTGTTTTCCCGGCTGGATGCCCACCTGACGACCATCACGAAAATGAGCATTGCCTTTCCGGACCACCCCGACCTGAAAACCGCACTGGGGATTTCCAATCGCAGCCTGGTTCATCATTGGACTAAAGCGGGAGCAGCGGGGCAGATACCGGGGTATGCCACGCATATCGAGGGCGTGTCGAGGGCTTCAAAGGTGCTCAAGTATGGTGGCTGGGTAGGGATCGCTTTAGGTGGTGGCGCCTCTTATGTGAAAGTTCAGGATGTTTGCTCTGCGGGAAGTAAAGAGGCCTGCGAGAAAGTGAAGTTTACTGAGGCGGGGAGTTTTGCAGTGGGAGTTGCTGGAGGAATATTTTCTACTTCGGCTTTAACTACTGCTTCAAATACTATCTGTGCTGCAGTGGCAGTACCTACAGGCGGAGTAGGTGGTGTCATCTGTGGTCTGGTGGTGGTAGGTGGTGGTAGCTATTTGGTGAGTAAGAGTGGAGAGTCTTTCGGGGAGCTTGTTGGAGAGATCATATATGAGGCAGGGCAGTGAGTAAGTTTGGTGCAGTGGAGTATGTGCTTGCTTTTTGTGGTGTTGCAACACTGTCAGGTGGGGTGATTATTTCAGGGGTGTTCTTTTATTGGGGGTGTACTCGAATGGATGAGATTTTAGGGTATGTTAAAAACTGCAAGGCCGTAATAAATAATAGGTTTTATCTTTATATGGGTGCATGGGGTCGAATGGCAATGGTAGGGATGATTGCAGGCTCCTTAGCCTATCCTAACTACCATGTGAGAAAAGGATTGATGGATGCTGATGATGTGAATAATTTTCCTAAGCCTTTTAAGAGGAAACTAGTCGTGCTGTTTAATGTGCAGTTGGTTCTGCTGTTTTGCTTTATGGTTGAGCTGATTGTTCTAAGGTTAATCAGGCCCTGAATGTAAATGGTTAATAAAATCAGGCGGGTAGAGTGGAAGCTGGTGAAGTTGTAGATGCCACAATTTATGAGGTTTCCAATTAAACTTGCTTAGCCTGATGGCTGTTGTATTTGAATTCGCATTTGTCGGAGTACTCGTTACCATCTTTGCCCTGATGGGTGTTTTTTGTATCTAGGATATACGCGCATGAAGGAGTTGTTATCCGCCTTGAGAGTTGCTGCATGCGGGGAATAAAAAGGCCTGCGAGAAGATGAAATTTACTGAGGTGGGGAGTTTTGCTGGTTGGGGTGTTCGGAGGGGCAATCGCCAGCCCGGTTTTAACCCAGGCTATGACTTCCACC